>DASSKS010000191.1:0-11182 GCA_035690245.1 Halococcus sp.
TAACTATTCTATCTTGGAGTAGTTTTATTGGTCTCCAGTGGTTGGGTGCGGTATGGCAGAAAACGCTCCTGGTAGTGAAGCCTGGAAGGAACACACGAGTGCGTTTGATCGGGTTCGATCAATCGCTGAAACAGTCTCTCAGCCTCGGTCAGCGTCGCACATCGCAGATGAAGCTCTCGTCGCAGAGAACACGGCCCGAAATCATCTTGAACGGCTCGTCGATATGCACATTCTGCTGAAAACCGACCGTGAAGGCAGGGCTCTGTACACTCCCGATCCGCTATATCTTCGCGTACAGACGCTTCGTGAACTCCTTGACGAGCACGATCACGATGATCTCATCGAACTGAAAGAGGAGTTTCTGGAGCAAATTGAAACATGGCGCGAGGAATACGACGTCACTGCTCCGGAGGAACTCCGCGAACGTGCAGCGGAGGCGGAAGATCTCGAACGGACCAGAACGATTCGAAAGACTGCAAACGAGTGGGAACTCGCGGTGTACCGACTCGCTATCGTCGAGGACGCTATCGAGAACTACGCCACATACAGTCGTGACGACAGGGCTCCTGCCTAGCCCATGCATGGGGGCGATCGCTCGTACGACTCGGCAGAAGCCTCCCACAGGGCACTTCGTGGAATCCGGCGCGAGCTCGAACGCCATCCAGCGGTTTCGACGGCTCAAGGGTTTCCACCGGACGTACACAACCACGTCGTCGCAGAGGTGGCATCCGACCGACTCGGGAGGAACGCGGACGACGCCACACTCACGGTGCGTTGGTTCGCAGGCGAGACATTGGATGCACGTCCCGAATTTTCATTCCATTACAGTGATAGTACGGGACTGGACTTCGGCTGGCATCACGAACCCAATCCACACGTCGAGGGATGGGGACACTTCCAAGAGCGGAGCAACCCAGAGTCGGAATACTCGTACGAACCGCATACGTTCTTCACGACGAATCCGACGCGGGTGGTCTGGGAAGTTCTCTCACTCCTTTCGACCGAGCTTCACCTCGGATGATGCTATCTCACGTGACCGGCGTGAATTGTGTCTGTTGAGTTATGAAATGGGCGAGTTCACGTGCCTCTGTCTCCTCGGCAGTTCTCCCATCAGTATTCATACGACCGTTTCCACGATGGCACGGCAAGCAATTTACCCTTGAACAAACACTGTAGAGTAATGTATATGCTAATCACAGCTCTTTCGAACTAAGAGCCGAAAGCGTTGAACCGGCAGGCACCAAGAGAACCGATAGGAGTGATCCTCGATGGGTGTGTTTGATCGGATTGAAGTGGATAAAATGATTGGCGAGAGGCTGCCGAACTACGACGCCAACCGGCTTGGAACCGCCGCTCACGAAGCGGAATGGCAGACAAAGAGTCTTGACCAGCCGACCATGCGTCGGTATCGGATCACTGCTGCTGGCACATTAGAGAAGTATAATCGTGAGACCGAGCCAGTACCCGAAGATGAATGGACCGCCGAACAGCGTGACCACGCTCTCAATCGCGCTGCGTCCGACCATCCACTGTCGGGTGGTGAGTACCAGCCGACGCGGACGACCGACGAGTGGTGGGAACGTCTCCCTGACTGGCACGGATCGTTTTCGTTCTACTCTTCCTTCGATGTTGGAACGGATACTCCCGAACGATGGGAATACGACGCGCAGCTCGTCCACGGAACGCTCAGCCGAATTGTCCAAACGAAACCGGTGCCCGCCGACGATGGGATCGCCGACTTCGAGTTCGCTAGTGACGACACCGATATGCAGAGTACCCGTGATGTCGATCATACGCCCAGTACCAGGTATGCTGACGAGTTGATCGATGACGAGGGGAAATCTCGCTGCCCTGCGACTGGATGCAGTTGGTGGGTACCACATGGGATGGAATATCTCTACGATGTTCACCGTATCCAGCACGTCCAATTGCTTTCGGGGGAGATGGACGTAGACCCGACTTCAGCGGGCTACAGCGGCCCAGTCGATATCGAGGTGTGGGGAACGCTGACCGAGAATGCCGATCCTGGAACAATAACCATCGATGTGTGGGATAGCCCGGATGACGAACACGCGAGCGTCGAACTTCGGATTGAGCAGACATATGCCCGCGAACTCGGCGTACGGCTGATCGAGGCGGCTGGACACGCCCGAGAAATCGAATAGCGCACCGCACAACACCCCCACGAGGGCAGAAAGATGTGAAGAATGAACTGTGTCACGTGGTCGTCTCCAATGCTGTTCATCCACGATTTCGTTGTGCTGGAGGCGACCCGATATCGACGAATTGCTTCCTGACAACGGGAGTCCCAGCGGCCTTTCCATCTGTATCGGCGTCGCGGATAGTTCTCCTTTCAAGGCCGAGACCGTAGTGCATCTCGAACACCCCACGCCAGCGATCCAGCATCGGCAGAGCGTCGAACACTGCTTCCGAGTCGACCGGCCCAGCAAACAGATTGTAGTCGTGATCGAGATCCAGATCGAGAACGATCTGATAGAGCACGTCGTCCCATCGAGAGGGCGGCGCAGGTGAGGAGGAGGTGTTGTCGGCGGTTCGCGGGCGGTCGACGGCGGCGAGCGGCGACCACCACGGGATGAGCCACGCATTCCACGTGCGGTGGCCGCCATTGCCGACGGACTCGACGAAGCCGAGCGCCGCGAGTTCGTCGATATTGCGGTCGTAAGAGTGCGTCGAGATGCCCGCTCGGTCGACGATTGCGGAGCGTCCGAGCGGTTCGTCGGCGACGAGCAACACTTTGAGTGCTCGCTGCATCGTTGGCGGGAGCGAGGGAAGGAGCCGGTCAGCGGGCAGTTGTGCGAGTCCGTGAGCGACGTCACTTACTGTGAGTGTCGCCGTCGGAGAGCGGGCGGTCGCTATCGCAAGCAGTGCTTCGGCCAGCGCGTATGGCGAACACCGTCCTGGGTCGGAATCACTGCCGAGCGTCGCAATACTCAGACGGACGATGCGCCGGAGGTCCTGATCGTGTTCGTCGGTTTCTTTGAAGCCCTTTCGCTGGGCGTGCCGTTCGACGACTTGCCGGAGCGCCGCGTAGCTATTGCCCTCAACGACGGGAATCTGGAGGGCCACACCGCGCTCGACGCCCTCTTGGATGTTCTCACGAACCTCGTCGGCGTTGGCGGCAATCGCCTGCTCAACGTCCTCGCGGAACGTTGTGGCAGTCGGACCGGAAACGACCCACGAGGCGGTCAACTCGGCCGTCGGAGCGTCGTCATCGTTGAACTCGTAGCCCATGCGGTGTTTGAGTTTGTCAACGCGAGATTCGTAGAGCATCCGATACACCGAGTGGACGCCGTAGGCGGCGTTTTTCGGCACCGTATGCTTGAAGAAGTCACAGAAGCCACGATAGCGCTCCGCTCCTGCGCGAAGTTTCGCCGTGTCGGGAACCCGGATATGGATCGTCACGTCGACGCCGATGGCCCGATAGAGGTGGGTCGCCGAGGCGAGCAGGCCGTGTGCATCCCGGCAGCACTCGCTCCACTCGCCCGCAGTTTCGTGAGCGCCGAGCGCACCGAGTTTCGAGAGCAGTAATCGTCGGACTGCACCGTAACGATCACGAAGGCCGTCGTACTCGCGTTCGTCCTCGGAGAACCAGCCGATTTGTGCACCAAGCCGTAGGACGTCCTGAATGGCGTCGTTGAGCGCGCCGTCGTACAGTTGGTCGAGGTCCTCGCCGACCGCCGACGGCGTAAGAACCTTCGAGAACATCTGCTCGCTCAGTAAGGCGTTCGTGATCCGTACCAGGGTGGGGAGGGGGCCACCCCACTGGGCGACGACCTGCGCGTGATCCTCGAAACAGCTGATGTACGTTACTTGCCCGTCGTTGAACGCTTCCACGGGATCGTCGACGAACGTGACGCCCTTGACGCGCCGACCGGCGAGGAGGCGCTCGTGCATTGCCCACGCGTCGAGACGGCCGTCAGGACCGTCGAGCCATTGCACGTAGCCCTCAGTGGCTGCGTCGCCAGTGTCAGCGAGCCACTCCTCGGCGGAGGGCGCACTCAGCGGAAGCGACCGCTCCGGAGCAACAGAGGAAGAACGAGAGGACGAAGCGGACGACACGGATGCTGACCCGGACGAGGCAGGAGCGGAACCAGCGGAAACGGTGGTGGGAGGGCCATCCGCAGCCGCCGCGGCCCCGCCACCGCCACTGCCGGCAGGCGGGGTGGGGCTATCCTTGGCGTCGGCACGACACACTATACTTGTTGCACCGTGTCGGGTGCGCGTAAGACCGCTATCGAGCCGGGCCTGCTCGGGATGCATAGTCCGATAATCCGGCTCGATCAGCGTTTGTGCGGCCTGACCAGCATCGGTGAGCGCCACGCGATTGAATTTGTGGCGGTCGTCGATGGCGACGAGTCCGTGCTCGTCGGCGAGTTCGCGCACGTACCGGTCGATAGCCCCCGTCGACAGGTCGATTTCGCTGTCGGCTTTGAGATCGCGCACTTCGCGCTCACCAGTCGGATCGAGCGCCGCGAGCAAGCGGAGACGACCACCACCGGGGGTGAAGGTGCCGACGGTCTCCCACGCCTCAGTGAGCGCACTCTCGCTCGCTTCATCGGGGGCTGGGTCCCGGTGGGTATCCCCCGCATTAGTAAGATGCTCGTCGTACCAGTCGGGATGAGTGCGTTCGAGGTGGGCATCGAGGCGTGGTGAACAGACCAGCCGGATGTCAACGACTTCGCCAAGCGCCACGAGCGCGTCGAGAGCGCGCGCCGCCGTCCGCTCATCATCGATGGCCTCCCATGCGGGCCCATCGAGGCTGAGAACAATCGTTGGGATACTATCACCAGCCGCAAGCAACGGGACGACCGTCTCGCGGAGGGCAGCAAGGCCGGTCGGTGCGCCCGGCAGGTCGCGGGTGCCGACAGTGATAATCTCGTCGCGGGCGTACTCGTACAGCTCGCGCTTGCGGTCGCTCAACTCGGCGGGATCGACGTCGAAGTATGAAAGCGCGTATTTCGTGAGGGCATCGTTGAACGGGTGTGCGGGTGTCGTCGCGCCCGGACCGGTGCCGACGCCGTGGGTATCGAAAAGGGCGGCCGCGAACCGGTACGGCCGGTTGTGGTTGATCGTCCGTGGATCGTACTGAAAAGCGAGTTCACGCGCGGTCTGCGTGATTGCTGGCAGGAGCGCGTCAAGGATGTCGGGCAGCCATTCGGTGAATCGCGGGCCGATGTCGTGGACGGTCGGCGTTGTGAGCGTGCGCTGGGTGCTTTTGCTGGGTAGGACGAGCGAGATCCCGGCTTGTGCATCGGAGCGCTGGCCGGTCGCGGTGCTATCGGTGGCAACTGGATGATGACTCATAGGTGCGTCCCGCCGTTCCAGCGCTGACGGACGGTAGAACCGTCGTACCGACGACCAGCAAGCGTTTGCGAGGCTCTCCGCAGCCGAGAGCCACGGCTACCGAAGGAGCAAACTATATGGTCGTCGGGCGCGAGAGAACAAGCAACGGTCAATCCGACTTGGCATCGGCGACCGCGCCTGTTCACGACGGGACGGAGGAACTGGTATTCCTCTGCCCGTTCTCTCACGGCGCTCTGTGTTCCTAGCTTATGCCATACTCCAACAGGGAGGCACATGATAAAGATACCGTCCTCGTCACGCTGACGGACGGTGGTTTTCGTCGCATCCCGAGTCGGCACGTGGTGGGCGGAGTGCCGACTGGCAGTGTGCGGGCGACCGAGCTGGCTGTGTGGCCACTCTGTGGACCGGTTGTGACTGGCGGCCGAGGCGATGTGTGGACGACTCACTGGCTTAGTCGGCGCGCTCTTTTGGGACGCTTTCACACCCTTCCCGGCCCGAAGAGCGAGGATTTCTCCTGTGAGAGTTCGGACGTCCGATGGCGTTCGGTCCATGGACGCCTCGTTGCTGGCGTGTGCGCTCCGCGTTCGAGCGAGGCAAGCGTGAGAACGCCAACTCCGACCGACGTTGGGCGAATACGCCGTGGCGCTCATTCATGGGCCACCCGCACCTCCTGTCGGCCAGTGACGTGCTCGACGAGCGCTTGGTTGTGGACGTGCGAGAGCGCGCTGTTGTAGGCCTCGATATCGCCCTCGGCGACAGCGGTCAAATCGTTCTCCACGAAGCTCTGTAGATCCGCGAGCGCGGTCCGAAACTGCTGAATGTCCGCCTTCGTTAGCTCCTCGCCGTCGCAGATCTTCTGATCGAGATCGCGGGTTGCAGTCGAGAGGTCGTCCAACCGATTGCAGAGGTACAGGCCGGTGATCTCGCGCCCGAGCCGTTCCCAGTCGTCGCTCACAGCGTATCACCCTCGTTGGGACCGCTCTCAGCGACGATTTCGACGCCAAGGAGCGTCAGCGTATGCGATTGGTGGGCCACGTCCGATGTGAGTCCCAATCGGGCAGTCGCTAACCACTCGTAGCACCCACAGGCTGGGTGTTCGATGCGGTCGTGGTCGCACTCGGCGCAGTACAGCCGTGCGACATCGATTATCTGTTCGCCTGCGTGTCGGTACGCGTAGGCGGTTACGTTGTCACCTTCGCCGAGGTCCGACTTGCAGTACGTACAGACAGTCGTTCCGTTGATCCCGGTGTTCCATCCGGTGATGGTCTGCTCGACGGCGTCCACACGGGTACTCACTGGAAGTCACCGCCTGTCTCAAATCTCTCGTCAGTTAGGTTCAGCCTCGGCGTCGGTGCGACAGCGTTTTGGCCGCTTCGAGTAGTAGTGTTCATTGCTTCTTGGACCCCAAGAAGCGCGGGTCGGCTCTAGACCAGCCGGCCCGGATTCGTTCTCCGAGCACCCCGCGCTTCTTACTCCATACCTTGCACTCCAGCGGCTTAAAAGTTCCCTCATGTGGGAACGTATTTGTCTATGGGAAGGTTTATGCGAGTGGGAACCGTGTGCTAATATGGGATGGGAGCCGAAGCACAGATGAACATGGCACGCCGACGCGCGTTGCTTACCGACCGTGAGCGAGAGTTACTTGCGGGAGAGAACGTTGAAGAGGAGAACTATCGGTATCAGGCAGTCTCTCGCGTGCGTAACAAGATAGAGGACGAACTGCCGGAGGACATCGAACTCCTGCGCGAGCACCACCCGCAACTGCTCGAAGAACTGCGCGAGGTGGTCTGTGATGAATGACGATTCAATCGCACCTCTGGTTCTGCTGTGTTGAATCGCTACAAGGTAGTGGGTTTCATTGCTTCACGAAGTATTGGTGTTGTAGACGACACAAATCCATTCAGCGAACTGCTTCCTTGTAGGTTGTCTCTGCTTTGGTAGCGACCGAATCCCAGTCGTACGTTGCTGCACGCTTTCGTGGATCCATTGCTGGACGCTCGCCAGCGAGCGCCTGCTTGAGTGCTTCGACAAGTTGCGTCTGTTCGGGACGAACCAACATACCTGCATCGACGAGGACTTCGCTCGCGGCGGATTCGGGGTGGTCGGCGGCGATCACGGTGCAGTCGGCGGCCATCGCCTCGGCATAGGTGATGCCGAACCCCTCGCGTGTGGACGGCGAAGCAAACACGCGCGCAGCACGCATATGGCCGAGAACGTGGTCATACTCATCAAGGAAGCCAAGAAAATTAATCCGGTCGGTATGCTCCAGACGCTGGGCCTGTCGCTGGAGCCGGTCGGCCTCGGGACCCTCGCCGATGATGCCTAACGTTGTATCAGAGTGGTCGGCCACAGTATCGAACGCATCGAGCAGAAGCGAGACGTTCTTGTCCTGAATCAGCCGGCCAGCAAACAGCACATCATAGGACTCGTGGCCATACGTCTCAGGCAGCGGTGCCTGTTGAATGCGCTCAACATCGATACCGTTCGGAACGACCGCAATGGAGTCGCGTGTAGGGCCGATGCCGGCGAGGCGGTCAGCAGTGATCCCGGAGACAGCAACCGGCTGTTGGGGAACGCGGGCAGTGGCGTGCTCGACTGCTTTGCCGAACGGTGACAGAGAACCGAGATACTCGTTCCAGTAGTCACGCCACACTTCATGCCACGTCGTCACCAGCGGTGTGTCGGTGCCAAGCTCCGCGAGTTTTGCTGCGAGCACTGGAAAGTACGGAAAGACGGAGGCAACGATGAGTTCATGGTCGCCGTCGCTGAGACGATTATGGAGCGGGCGGACGAGACGGACAGCGAAATCGAGCGCTTCGGTAATCGAACGTCGGTCGTCGGTGTAGAGGTCGGTTCTCGGCGCGACTGCACGGAGGGTGAGTCCCTCATAGGTAGTTTCGAGCGGGCCGTCCCAGAACTGGCGGCCATAGATGGTGATGTCGTGACCATCGTTTGCGAGGCGAGTACCGATTTCGTGGATACGTTTTTGCGCACCACCGGTTACGAATGGATGAACGACGTTTGTGACGAACGCAATTCTCACGTAAACGGGTCCGAATCCCTCAAGCAACGTTCTTTCGATTGGAGCGAACCGTGGATTCCGGTGACGGCACGCGGCGGTCGTCGAAATCTCGGCTTACTCCCCGCGAGCATCATTGGCATCATTGGCATCATTGGCATCACAGTCATCGTTAATCGCCTTGGCGACCGCTCGGATGTGCTGTTGATGGGCCGCAGACGTGTTCGTACTCTGGGCGGCATCGAGTTGGCCGTTGACGACTGCGTTCTGCTGTGGCCCCCACACTTCGGGCGGTTCCGATTGTATGTACTCCACCCACCGTTTGATGGCTTCGATGCGTCGCTCTCGGTCGCCTTCGTGTTTCGCATCGAGCCGTTCACGCACGTCTGAGTCGTTGACATCCTCCCCGTCCTCGCGGGCGGAGATTCCTTCGCTGGGGTCTCGGTCAGCCATTAGGCCGACACCCCACGAAGGCAACGTTCTCCTACGCTAGGATACTCTGGTTCGTGCGCGCTTCTTTGGAACTTTCGTGAGCGTGTGGTATCGCCAACCAG
This sequence comes from Halococcus sp., assembly GCA_035690245.1. Lineage (GTDB taxonomy): Archaea > Halobacteriota > Halobacteria > Halobacteriales > Halococcaceae > Halococcus. The sequence continues at coordinate 8,899 of DASSKS010000191.1, forward strand.
TCGTGGTTGTCCCACTCGAATCGCACGGGTCGTGCCATCGGCCGTGGTACGTTGTCGCTGTGTCGCCGCAGGAACGTCTCTGAAGCTACGAGGTCCGCGTGACCGTCGAAGCCACATTCGCAGGTGAGTGTATCTTTGTGTCGGGTGGTTCGGTCGGTCGAACCGCACTGGGGACACTTTTGGGAGGTCCACGCTTCCGACCGCACTTCGACCGAGAGACCGTATTCCTCGGCGGTGTGTGTTAGTCGGTTCACGAACTGGCGAAACGCCCAAAAGTTGTGCGTTTTTGCGTTCGCTTCGACCGACCAATGCGTGTCGAGCACGTCGGTGAGCGCACCGACGTACATCGTCGCAACACCCTGCTGGTGCAACCGTTCTACGAGGTTGCGGGCAAGCGCGTCCATCGCATGGTTTCGGCGGTTGGTTCGCCGTCGGTACAGTCGCCGTATGCGCTTGCTGCTGTACCGCCCCTCTTTCAAGAGAGACTGAAGCCGGGCGATTTCTCGTGTGGTTTCGCGGAACCGTCCGAACAAGTCTCGTCCCTTGTACAGATACTGTTTGCCGGTGCTCGTACTCGCCGCGACGATGTTGTTTGCGCCCAAATCCAAAGCAGCCGTTTCGTCGGCTAGTGGTGAATCCCGTGGAGAACAGTCGCTCACGGGTTGGAAGGCTCTGAATCGGTCGCTCAATTCGTCGTAGCAGATTTCGAGTCGGCCCTGTTTGCCGGACCACTTCGGTTTGCCGCGTACCTCTAGCCGAAGCCGTCCGGTGTAGTCGTATTCGTCCTTGAGGTCTTTGCCGACGGGTATCTCGACCCGCGACCGTTCGCCGGTAACGAGCGTGTATTGGTCGTTGCGAACGTAGGTCCGCAACTCCCTGCCGTCTTCCTCGTTGCCCCAGTAGCCCGGCGGTCCGGCGGTTTCGCCCTTCTTTTTGAGGGCGATGAACGAGCGCCACGCTTCGGTGTTCTTGCGAATTACCTGCTGGGCGGTCGCACTGCCGAGGACGCCGACGTACCGCTTGCGGTAGTCGTCGGTCTCGAATACGTCGCCGGTGCCGAAGTAGCTCTGACGGCGCTCGTAGTTGAGTTCGTTCCACAGCGACGCCGAAGCGTCCAACACGCTGTGTAGCAACTCCGCGTTCTTTGCAGAACGAGGAGCTACGTCGAAGGTGTTGGAACGCTTCATCGCCGTTCTTTCCTACGACCGGAACGGACATAACTGTTCGGGTTTTATCCGGTATCATGGCGAAAGACATCCGTGTTGAAGTATCCGACGAGCAGTACGAGCAGTTGAACGGCGTGAAAGAAGCCCACGGGTTGACGTGGCGTGGGATGCTGATTCTCGCCGCAAGCCAACTTGACGACGAGTGAGACCCAGAGGCGTAACCGCCAGTGGCGCTTGAACCCGCCCTGAAGGGCGAGGTCGTTCGGAAGACGCGCCGCGTCTTCCGTGATGACGAGACGGCGAAGCCGTCTCGAACCACTTCCGCTTGCTAACGTCATACTCGTCCTCGACATCGAGTCGCGTCGTACTAAGGTCTATCTCCTGCTCCTCGGCGAACGGTGTCGGCGTGGTCTTCGGCGATTGGATACATCCCCTCGCGGAGCGTCGAGCCACGGGTGGCGGCCGCGTCGGCGACGAGCCGATTCATCCGCTCGATTATCTGCTCGGGGTCGTCCTCGGGCGTCCTTCCGCTCCAGTCGTCCACCAAATCGTCTTCCGTGGCGGCGTTCGTGCGTGGTGTGTCGGGAAGCGACTCCTCGTCGAGTCGTTCGAGAATGTCGAACAGTGGGTCGTTCGGATCGACTCGTCGTTGCTGTTCCATCCATTCCTCGGCGGCTTCGCGCAACGCTGCGGTGAGCGGGATGCCGCGCTCTTCGGCGAGCGATTTGAAGCGGCGGTACTCCTCGGCCGATAGTTCGGTTTGAACATACGTGGACTTGCTCATCGGCGCTCACTGTTTCATGAGTGAATTGGGACTCATTGACTATAAGCGCGGTCATGGGATTCGAAGACGACGCACTACTCGTCTCTGTGGGTCGTCTCGCGTTATCGAGTCCGTGGAACAGAAGAACCCAATAGCTATATTCACTCCGTTTGTGCCTGATTCTATGACGGCGATGGCGCGGAACGTGTTTCTCCTCACCATCGACGCGCTTCGCGCCGACCATCTCTCCTCTGTGGGCTACGAGCGCGAAACGACGCCGAATCTCGACGGATTTGCGGCGAAGCACTGCCAGTTTACTACTGCATTTAGTGCGATTCTCCGTACATAGACCCCA
>DASSKS010000192.1:0-3606 GCA_035690245.1 Halococcus sp.
GTGGTCGTATGAAGGTAGACCAGCGGGATGATGTATCTGAGGTGGATGTGTGGAGCTGCGTTCACATCATCGACTTGGTTCTTTCGTGAGCGATGGTGGCGTCGTCCGATCTCAAACTGATACTTGAGCCACTCCTCAGAATATGGGGTGTCACAGGTATCTCGAATCCACTGTCCGTACCGCTTTCTGGACCGAGCACCGTACTCCTCGATCACTTCACCGGTGTCAACATTTCGTCTGTAGTCCGTCAAGAATTCGAAATCCGCAATGAACTCTAGCCATCGATCAAGCATCTCGTCGACTTGTGGTTCGAGTATTTCGCCCGCCAGTTGGAGGTATTCATCGTCCTCCGTGGACCACCCCACTGTTTTCTGCAATCGATTGAACTCCTTCATGGTGATCGGGGCGTCTGGCACGGACTCGTTTCCGAAGTCATATCCTGGTATTTCACCACTCATGCATGACCTGTATGTGATATTCTCACCTATATAAAACTCGGGAGGTGAGAAAGAGGACACGCCGAATGTCGGTTTAGTCGGGCTGACAGCCAGTGGCCCTCAGAGATGGATGTGACACCGCTTGACCGCAGTCTCGATTGTTCGTTGACGAGCGCGGTGCTAATGATCCGGTTTTCAGGATGGAGCACGGGTCAATTCTCCATCGGGACTGTGAGAACCGGGATGTCCGATAGCCGCACGACCTTTTCCGTAACGCTGCCGACGAGCAGTCTGTTGAAGCCGGTGCGTCCACGTGTTCCCATGACGATGAGGTCAATGTCGTGATCTTCAGCATACGTGAGTATCTCCTGAGCGGGGGTTCCCGGAATCACCGCTGAACTCACCGTGATACCGGCTTGTTGAGCGCGGTCTGCGATTTCGTCAACGGCCGCGTGTCCGGTCTGTTCGAGCTTGTCGTGCATCAGGTTCTCGGCTGTGTCGGACGACATATGGTTGACATCGACGACATAGAGTAGATGAAGGCTGGCGTCGTATGTGGTGGCGAGACCAATCGCCTGTTCAATCGCCCGTTCTGCGTTCTCGCTTCCATCTGTTGGGAGCAAAATCCGTTCGTACATGGTTGTCATTCGGTGACACGGGATAAAGCAGTAGTGGCTGATGGGGTTCGTCGGTCGTCACGCGGCTACGAACGAGATATCTAGTAACGGATTGACATGGCGAGAAACCATGGTTCACGGGTTTTATAATCGTTCCAATCACTGATTTCCATGACGCCACGTGGATTCATCCGTTTCTTGGCGCCAGCCTATCTGCGCCCTCATCCTCATAAGAGAGGGAATCGTGCTCTCGTCACGAGTGCGCAGGGCCGGCTGTCGTCGACGTCGATTCGAGACACCATCTACCGTGTGACGCACCCCTGCGAGATTGGGGAGTGTCCGCACGACCGCGACCCCGAGACGTGTGAGGCGATGGACGCGAGCGCCCAGCGCGCGAGCGAGTGTCCCTCATCTAGGTCGCCACATGGCATCCGTTGCGGAGCGATCACGACTCACCTGCGGGACGGTACGCCGCAGGAGGTCGTCACCGAGCGGATGAACGTCTCGAAGGAGGTGCTCGATCGCCACTACGACGAGCGCACTGAACGTGAGAAGATGGAGATACGGCGGCAGTTCCTAGAGAGTACCTGAATCCATGCCAGTGACTTCGACACATCTTGGATATATCCGTTGCACCGTAGCCTCGGCAGGGGCTTCGAGTTGGTCTGTTCCCGGCAAGTTCATCGGAATGTTACTGCCGTGGACAGGGTTGCGTTAGCGGCCCGCACGGACCTTGCAGCGGCTGGACTTGCGTTTCTCGGAGATCGAAACGACGCCGATGGCTCCCAAAAAATTGATGATGTGCTAGAGTTGTGGGCCGAAGGCGTGCGTCCACTGGCTGTTGGTCTCTCTATTGGCTGTCACATCCCTAGAAGAATCGTTTATTACCGAGGCGGTAGTAGTGTAGTATCGATGACTGAGACGGCTACCGTCGCTATCGACCCGCACGTCCACTCGGAGGGGTCGTACGACGGCCGGGAGCCAGTCGAACTCCTCCTCGAACACGCGAGCGAAATCGATCTCGACGGAGTAGTGGTTACCGACCACGACACCATCGAGCAGTCGCTCCGGGCCACCGAACTCGCTCCGGAGTACGGATTACTGGGCATTCCGGGTGTCGAGGTTTCGACGCGGGACGGTCACCTGCTCGCCATCGGTGTCGAGACGTGCCCAGAGCGTGGCCGACCGCTCGCAGAGACCGTCGAATGGGTGCGCGAGGCCGGCGGTGTTGCTATTGTCCCCCATCCGTTCCAGCGAAGTCGCCACGGCGTCAAAAAGCGAAATCTCACTGACTGTGACGCCATCGAGGTGTATAACTCGATGGTCTTCACGGGCTATCGCAACCGCCGCGCCAAGGCCTTCGCCAGCGCACACGAATACCCCGAAGTCGGCGCGAGCGACGCCCATTACCTTCCAAATGTCGGGCGGGCCTACACCGAGATTCACATCGACCTCGACGCGGCCTCGCTACATCCTGAGAGAATCGACGGCAGGGCGGTCGTCGAAGCCATTCGTACTGGTGCAACCGAAATCCGGGGCAAGCGAACGCCCATCCACCGCAGCGTGCGCCAGTACACGATGGGCGCGCTTCGCAAGGCCGCCTATCTCACGACCTACTGGATGCCGTTCGTTCCAACTGTGCCGTCCTCGATGAGCGATTCGTGAGCCTTAGCGTAGTTAATCCTCTTCGATGATTTCGACACCTCGGTTGTTCACCGCATCCGCATCCAACCCGACTTCCTCCAAGAACTGCTTGTACTCGCGTTCGCATTTTTCTGCCTTCTGCTGTTGCTCGGAAGCGTGGTCACACAGTTGAAGCAAGTTCTCAGGCACATCGTTCTCGTGGACTATCCAGTGATTTACCAAATCCGACAGCCGGCGAATCGGACTTGTGAAGTGTCCATAAATATCGAAGTTGAGCGCGTGATGCCCGCCGAACGGGTCGTTCATGTACCGCGCGCGCGGCATGACCTTCATCACAGCGAACTGAATCTTGCCTAGCTGGCGCTCTGGCGCTTCCTCCAACGTCGCATTCACGGCAATTCTGGGGTCCTCGCCCCACGCATTGCCCGGAATCGACACGCCATCGAGTTCTTGAATCTCCTGCAAGGCCTCGTCCCACTGCTCGGGCGAGGGCTGTGGATGGACGCGATACATCGCCTCCACGCCCCGATTCCACATCAGTTCGTGGGTCACGGCTTTGTTCGCCTTCAGCATACACTCCTCGATGATGGTGTGTGCGCGGTCGCGGCGCGGATTCAGCACTAAGGAACCGTCTTCTTTTCGCTGTTCGTGCATCCGGTCTGCGAGTTCGAACACCAAACTACTCTCCTCGTGGAGTTCGCTATCGGGGTCGTCGAGTCGGCGTTCTGCTTGCGTATAAGTAAGCCGCTCGTCGCTCCGAATCACCGATTTGTAGATGTCGGTACTCTCATAGGAGAGGGTCTCGCCGTCCAAGTGCATCTCGACTGTGTGGGCGAGTCTGTCCTCGTCGGGCACGAGCGAGCAGACGGTTTCTGCGAGTTCGGCGGGAAGCATATGGATGGTATAGT
>DASSKS010000193.1:0-2573 GCA_035690245.1 Halococcus sp.
CACATGAACCTCTATGAGTATTTTCGCCACTGGGTCGAGACGACGCCCGAACGGCCAGCGATACACCGTCCCGACCACGCTGACCTGACCTACCGAGAACTCGACCGACAAGCCAGAAGCGTTGCGGCATGGCTCACAGACCACACGGAAGAAGGCGACCGCGTCGCGGTCTACATGATGGACAATCCGACTTATGTGGCAGTTGCGCTCGGAACATGGCGCGCTGGCCGCATCCTCACCCCGGTCAACTACCGATTCGGCATCGAGGAGGTCGAATACGTCCTCAACGACGTTCGTCCTCGGGTGCTGGTGACCGACGATACTTTCGAAAACAACGCAACGGAGGTTGCAGAAGCAGTCGATGCGGTTGAGCACGTGATTCAGGGTCACGCCGACGACGTGTTCAATACCGATATGTTCGGCGATCCCGAGAACGCACCCGAGTCGGTCACCCAACTTGACGAGGGCACCGCAATCGTGATGCACACCTCGGGAACTACCGGCAAGCCCAAAGGAGTCATCCAGACACACCGAAACGTCGGCGCGCAGGTCGATGCGGGCATCATCCTGTTCGATTTGACGGCAGAGGATACTGCACTCGCCGCCGTTCCTCTGTTTCACGTCGGCGGGCTTCACGGCTCGACGCTCATGTCGCTGTTCGTCGGTGGGTCGTTGGGAATCCAGTCGGCGTGGGACGCAGACGGCTGGGCGCGCATGGTCGAAGAAATCGACGCGACGTTTTCAGGACTCGTGAGCGCGATGCTCATCGACGTGCTGAACACCAAATCGACACAGAACTACGACACGGATTCGCTGCGCGTCTGTTTTTACGGTGGAAGTCCGACACCTGAACCCGTACTCGAACGGTTCGAGGACACCTTTGGATTGGATGCACTACTCGATTATTACGGCCAGACCGAGAATTCAGGGGTTAGCATCACTTATGACATCGCCGACGAGCGGCGTCCGGGGTCGATGGGCCGACCCATTCTCGGTGTCGAGGCGCGAGTGGTGGACCTCGTTTCTGGGGACTCACTCCCGGCGGGTGAGTCGGGCGAGTTACTCCTTCGAGGCGATACGATTACACCCGGCTACTGGGAACGCCCAGAACGCACCGAGGAAGCGTTTTCGGGCGAGTGGCTCCACACCGGCGACGTGGTTCGCAGAGACGAAGACGGCTATCTCTACTACCTCGACCGTCTCGACGACATGATACTCACAGGCGGCGAGAAGGTCGCCCCCAGTACCGTCGAGAATGTCCTCTCTGGGATGGAGGGCATCGAGGAAATCGCCGTCTTCGGTAGCGCCCACGAACGGCTCGGCGAGACCGTCACTGCCGCAATCGTCGGCGATGGACTCGAACAGCGGGATGTCGAGGCGTTCTGTCAGTCGCGTGCGGACCTCGCGGGCTACGAGCGACCACGCCGCGTCGTGTTCGTGGAGTCGTTTCCGCGGACGGGCAGCCAGAAAATCGACAAGGTGGCGCTCGCAGAGCAGGTCGGCGAGGAATTCGCCCCGAACTGAGCAATCCGACGCGGAAATCGAGGGTTCTGGTTTGCACCAACGTTTAATATTGGTGGGAGAAATGCGTGTGCCATAGCATGGAACATCACGATGGCGGACCACTCAGACACGTAGGCGACCTGCCGGCGATGGCCGCCCACCGCTACAGCGAGAAGACCGCATTCGTCGCCTTTGGGCAGGAACAGTCCTTTTCGGAACTCGACGACGAATCGAACCGAGTGGCGAACGTCCTGACGGAACACGGCGTTACTCCGGGTGAGCGCGTCGGACTGTTCATCCCGAACACGCTCCAGTTCCCGAGCGCCTATTTCGGAGTCATTCGTGCGGGTGCAGTGCCGATTCCGCTCAACCTGCGGATGGACCCCGAAACACTGGTGTTCGTGCTCGATGACGCGGCTGTCGAGTATCTGATCGCCTCGCCGTTGCTCGCAGACGAGGCCAAAACTCTCGCGGGGGCCGCCGGAGTGGAAACGACGTTTCTACCGGGCGTTTCGGAGAACGGTATCGTGAATTACTCACACGCCATCAGCGAGGCGAGCACCGCATTCGACCCGCCGGACAGGGGATTCCGTGACGTAGCCTGTCAACCCTATACTTCCGGGACCACCGGCAAGCCCAAAGGTGTCTTGCTCACCCATCGAAACCTGCTTTCGACCATCGAATCCTACGACACTGGGGGGTTGGCAATCGACGCCGAGGACTCGATACTGCTCGTGCTCCCGCTCTTTCACATCTACGCGCTGAATGCGGTCATGGGTTCGTTTCTCTACACTGGGGGGAAAATGGTGCTCCAACCCCGACCCGAACCCGTTCCGATGCTTACAGCTATCGAGGACCATTCCATCACGCAGTTCGCCGGTGTGCCAGCGATGTACACGATGCTGTACCGGGAATACCGACAAAATCCCGACGAGTATGACCTCTCCCCGCTCGAAAACGTCGTGTGTGCGGCCTCGCCGCTCGCGGATTCGACCCGTCGGGAAATAGAAGAAGCATGGAACGTCCCGATGACCGAGGGTTGGGGGATGACCGAGACCGCACCCGCAGGG
>DASSKS010000194.1:0-5214 GCA_035690245.1 Halococcus sp.
AGACACCCGCATACTCCAGTTCGTCCCGCGTGCCCCACGCCTCCTTTCGGAGGTAGGGGGCCGTCGCGGCGTACTTCAGTACCACGCTGACGAACCCGCCACCCCATCGCCGGTCGCCGTCCGAATCCGGGAAGACGACTATCCTGTCCACCCGGAAGACGGTGGCCGCACGCGCAACGAAACCGACCTTGTGGGTCGCCTCGCGTTTGTCGGCGGCCTCCCGGCAGAGGGACGACGGCACGAGTACGCTGACTGTCATGCCGGACGCTTTCGCGCCGTGCCACTAGACTGTGGCGCTTTTACCGGATTGGATGATAAAAGGGTAGCGCTTTTTCAGTGGGATGTGGGAGGTTCACAGGGTGTGGTGGGCCGGGGCTTGGTGTGGTTGGCGCTGGTTCGGAACGCTTTTATCTCCCGCTGGGAGTAGTGGTGGTGTAGGGCGCTGGTAGTGTAGTGGTATCACGTGACCTTGCCATGGTCACAACCTGGGTTCAAATCCCAGCCAGCGCACTCATTACGTCTTCTTACAAAAATCGAGTTTCCTAGATGGCAAGACGTAGGAGAGTTACATCCAAATGTCGATAGCCTCTTGCTCCAACCGTTCGTGTCGGTTCGTGAGCGATTCTAGGTTCCATTCATCACATTCTTCGAGTTCATTCACAAGCGGAAAGTCACTTTTTTTCGCAAAATATTCCTCGTACTTCTCTGTGAATGGCTTATTACTGGCTTTGTAATTTTTCCGCCCATCAAGTGGAACCAAGTTCCCTATCCGGTCTGTCCATGTGTCACGTATCCGTTTGTCATCAAAGCGCGTGAGCCAGTAATCATCCGTTGGTGTCTGGGGGAGGATGTGTTCGATGGTCACATTGTTTCCGTACTCCACCTTGCTATTACGATTATCGAATCGCTCGATATTGAGGCGCATAAGAATATACCTCGGCCATTGATATCGGCCCTTTCGATAGAAGTTGCTGAAATTGAGAGCACTAATGAATTCCTCTCGTCTATTGTGGATATCTTCGTTCAATACTGGGAGATCAATGACTTCTTCGGGCTGGTCTGCGTTTTCGATTTCATGAAGGAGGTTGTAGACGCGATTGTAGCGGTCATTGAACGAACCACCCGTGAGCCAGTCTACCGTTAGCCGTCTCTCAAGACGCCGCACAAACGCAGACAGCGCACTTTCGTCATCAAATCTGTCATCAAACCAGACAAGAGCAACAATCCACTCATCAGATGGATAGAAATCGCGCATTAGTGAGATTAAGTTATGGTAGTATACGTTCTCTTCTTGTACATCTGAATTCAGTTTAGCATCATATACGCGCTGTCTGTGGATATTGAAAACACGTTCGAGATAGTCGACAAAATTCGCACCCTTAAACTCTCTATTTTGACTGAATACCCGTTCCTTGAACTCATCATATACTGATTTACGCGATTTCTCCTTCACGATAAGGTGTCTCATGAAGCCAATAAACCGCTCTAGTCCCTCATTACCTACTTCTTCCTCCATGTCTTCCCATTTACGCTGATACTGCTCACGTTTGTCGTCATCCTCAATCTCACTCAAATTCTCACTTTTTAATAAATCTGCATTGTTTAATGGCATTCCTCGCGCATTCGTGACGTTAAATAAACGAAATGCAGAACTAAGCGAATTTGTGGTAATACGGACCATGACGACTCGTAGTGTGAGGAACGTAGCGAAGTCGGCTAAATCACCACTATTCTCGTCTCGCCACTCATATAGCGCTTGACGAAATTCATCAATTGCCTGCAAAATATTCTGCTCAGGTTCCGTATCTCCCGTTTCTGGAAGTGGTGCATCAGCAGTCGCACCGTTTGTGAGCACATACTCATCAAAGAAATCCATATCTCGCTCCCGGATTTTTAGGCGGACCGATTCTGCTTTCCCCTTAATCGGGTCACTTTTTTCGTAGATTAATCCTCCAAGTGATTTGGAACGATCATTATCTTCTACCATATCACGCAGAACAGCAATGAGAATAGCAAGAGATGTGAGACGCTGTTGACCGTCAATGATGTCGTGTCGTTCCCCGGAACCTCTTCCGGCATTCAGGATAATACTCCCGAGAAAGTAGGGTTCATACCTATTGAGAGAAGATTTTTTCAATTCACCATCTTTGTCTAATAGCCCTTGATGCGACTCTCGTCCAACATCGTAAGCATCGGTCAAGTCATCAATGAGGTCAATGAAATTTTCTTCCGTCCATGAAAACGGGCGCTGGAATTTCGGTATCTGATAGTGATAATCATCATAGAGTTCGCTAAGAAATTCCTCCTCCGCCTCGATTTGAGACCGATTCATATCCGTAGAATCCATCCCCAGAACATTAATCCTATGGTCAATAAATTGATTAGATTTCGGTCAGCGCACTTCTCAAACTCAACGAACAGTGCATTTCGTCGCACCGCGACGGCTGTTGTTAGATTATTTCTGCCTCAATTTCGTCCAACTCATCGAAATCTGAATCACCAGAATACAGCGTCTCACACCCAGTCATCACCGCGATTGCGAGATGAATCGCGTCGGCATACGACAGTTCTCGCTCGCCGCGCTGGTAGTACTTCTCGCGGAGGCGGGCGGCGGTCAGCGCGGCCTCGGTAGTCACCGGTACGACCTCTAGTTCCTCGAATCGCTGGATGGTTTCAACCACTCGGTCAGCGCGCTCGGCATCGAATTTCTGTCCGATTCGATACCGGACTTCCATCAATACTGTGGGCGCGATTACCGCTCCTTCCTCGGGAATGCGTTCGAGTACCGACTCGGCGTCGCGCCAGCGTTCGTCTTCTGCGAAGAACTCTATCCAGACCCACGAATCCACGAAAATCACTCGACGTTGCTCCATTGGCGCTTCGATTCGCGCTGCATGGTCTCGATGTCCGTCTTACTGAAATTGACCTCTTCTCTGAGTTCGCGGAGTTCGTCCAATGGGTCGTCCTCCTTTCGGAGGTGAACCGTCCCGTCCTCGGTGAGTTCGAACGAGACTTTCTCGCCCCGTTCGAGGTCCAATCGCTCGCGGATTTCCTTTGGAATCGTGATCTGGCCTTTGCTCGTCATCGTCGCTTCGCCCGTGACGCTACTCATCCTTACATCTATTCGCGCTCACGGAACATCATTCTTTTCCTTACCATGTTCTACTCACTTCGTACTCCCACAACCCCTAGAGTCATTTCCCCCGGTCGCAAACGAACCAGCGCATGGCAGAAACTGACTTGCAGGAAGCACAAAAACCACTGAAAGACGAGTACGAACGAGACCCCGAAGCCGCCAAAATCACCCTGACCGCGACGGGCGAGCAGCAAGACGACGTTCGGTCGTGTAACGTCGATATCGGGCGGGCGATGTACGAGGCCGAACTCCACGAAGGGGCCGCCGGGCCGGGTACAGGAGCCTGTTCGGGCGACCTCTTGCTCGGTGCGCTGTCTGCGTGTGCCCAACTCACCGCCCAAGCCGTCGCCGACTCGTTCGGCATCGACGCGGAAATCGCAGTTGAGGTCATGGGCGAGATGGACCTTCGTGGCACTCTCGGCATCGACGAGAACACACCGGTTGGATTCGAGGACATCCGCCTCGACGTGAGTGTTGATGGAGATATCGAGGAGGATACCGCTGCTGCGCTCCAGAAATACACCGAAAAGTACTGTGTGGTCTATCAGACGTTGACGAATCCGCCGGGCGTCGAGACGGACTGGACGTTCGAGTAAGTGGTCCGCCAGCCGAACAGCACAAGTCATAGCGTTATTATCCGTTCAGGGATACACCGCGAGTATGACCCTATCCACATCGCGGACACTCGCCGTCGTCTGTTGTGTCCTCGCCATCGTGACTGCCCCGGTCCTCGCGGTTCCGACGCACACGCCGGACGAATCACAGCAAGTGGTCCTCGAATCGAACATATCCGATGTGTCCGCTACTGTCCCGCTCGCCCGTTCGGAGACATCCCACCAAGTCTCCCAATCCTCAAAAACGATTACCATCCGCAGTACCGGCGAGGAACGCGCGCAGTATACGATTACGGTGAGTGGTCGTATCGAGCCAGCGAGCGGGGCGGACCTCACCAATGCGGACGTTCCAGATTCGGTCACTGGTTCGACGGCCACGGGGTCCACCGCACAGGGCGGTACCGACAACTTCACCTTTACCGGTCGAATCACGGCGCTTTCGGTCACTGGTGGCCCGGCCCGCGTCTCCGTCAATGGCGAGCGCATCGAGCCAGCTGACTTTCCGGCGACGCCAATAGTTCCCTCAACCCCGACAGCAACGCGAACTCCTCCGCCGACTTCGACAGCCACACCAACGGCAACACCGACGCAGACGGCGACACCGACACGAACCCCTCAGCCAACAACCCAGACACCCGCACCCACTCCAACACCAACCCAAACAACCCCGCGTCCGTCGCCAACGACCGCTTCGACGCCGACGGAATCGACAACTGAACTACCCACGACGACCTCCCCCCCACCCCAGACGACGACCGGTAATCAGAGCGCAGGCGGGAATCCGCCCTCCACCGGCGCGTCGGGGATTCTCGGTGGGGTGAACACGAACACGCTGGTCATTCTCTTCGGGATTATATTGATAGTGATATTCTCGGTCGCGGCAATCGTCGCTCGGTACAATCGGTCGCGGCCCGAAACGGCACTCGACTCCGATTCGGAGTCGTAGTGGCCGCTTTCAACCGGCAGGGTTCGCAGCCCGTCGGACAATTCGACAAATCAAACGCACAGAGTCACGTCTCATCGTGCTCACCGGTCCGGCACGCTGCGTTCGAACGTTGACGAACAGACGGTCGGCGTCGCTACTCTTTTGACCCTACTCTCATAACCAGAGCTATGCTCACCGTCCGGGCACCCGCGACGAGCGCCAATCTCGGGAGCGGGTTCGACGTGTTCGGCGTCGCGCTCTCGCGCCCGGCGGACATCGTCCGCGTCTCGAAGGCCGACAAAACTACTATTTCGGTCACCGGGACGGGCAGCCAGTACATTCCCGAAGACCCGAAGAAAAACACGGTTGGAGCGGTTGCGGAGGCACTTGACGCGCCCGCACACATCCAAATCGACAAAGGAGTCAGGCCGGCTTCTGGACTCGGCTCCTCGGCTGCGAGTGCCGCCGCCGCTGCGGTCGGACTCTCGGAACTCTACGACCGAACGCATACACGCGAGGAGTTGGTTCCCATCGCTGCG
>DASSKS010000195.1:0-3111 GCA_035690245.1 Halococcus sp.
ACCCCGCGAACCCGCCAATGGCGACCAATACTATCGACTCTATCGTGCGAAGCGGATGGGTTCCCGACATGACTGTCTCGAAAAGGAGTCATCAGCGGGGAATCCAGCGGTTGGGGCAGGCGGACTCCATCGCCCAGTACCGATTGCTCGTGTTCTGCGCATATACGTGTTGAGAAACCATCCGCTAAACCGACAGTATAACTCCGTTGGCTGTCGATGGAGCGTGTGGTTTCGCTTCTCACCATTGTTGCCGTTGCGTTGCTCGTCCTCGGCGTTCTCGGCAGCGTCGTCCCCCTCCTGCCGGGTCCGTTGCTGTCGCTCGCTGGCGTCTATTGTTACTGGTGGCAGAGTGGATACGCCGAACCGGGTCTCGTGTTGCTCGCCGTGCTCACGTTTATTGGACTACTCGCAATCGCCACGAACTACCTCGCTGGGGCGGTTTCGGCCCGTGCCGGTGGGGCGTCATCAGCCACGGCGATACTCGCAGCCGTGGTGGGAATCGTGTTGTTTTTCATTACTGGAACGGGACCGCTCGGACTCGTCGTCGGCGTCGTCGTGACGGTGTTCGTCGTCGAGTTCGCCCGCCACCGGGACCCAGAACGAAGCGCGAAAACCGCCGTCTATACGGCGATTGGAATGTTCGCCTCGATGGTTTTCCAATTTCTGTTGACGCTCTCGATGCTGGTTGCGCTCCTCGCCGTGATTGTCCTGTAGCCGGCAAACGGTTTGTACACCGGGGACCGATGGAAACCATGACCGCGTGCGCCGAGGAGGACTGTGAGAATCCGGCGGCGGTTCGGCTACACATTCCGTGGGATGCAAACCGCGAGGTCTGTACGGCCCACGCCCGCGCGCTCGTCCAGCAAGATGGCGTCGTCGCCGAACCACTAGAGGATGCGGCGGAGGATTGGCAGTGAATGGATACAGTGAGTAAGAACCTATTTGCTATTGGGCGGTGGCGGTTGGCGCGCGGGAGCGCACGAAGTGCGCGACTCGTGCGAGGGATGACTGAGCCGAGCAGAGCGAGGCGAAGGAATCGGCTGGGGAGGCGTGTGGCCTGCGGTTGCGGTTCTCCTTTAAGTCAGGATTTGCAGTCCCTGACACAGATATTCAGATATTACATTTTCAATTACATCCCGCTATCGCTCGATTTTGTGCTGAGTATTCAAAATACGTCTGACCGGCAGTCTATCGAAAACTCGCTGGTGTCCAAAGCACTTTGCCGAATCCCGACGATGTAGCAGTATGGCCCACGAGGATTTTCGACGCGATTCCATCGAATTCGAGAGCGAAGGAACTCGCTGTGCGGGCTGGCTGTACCGCCCCGACGAATCGGAAACCGAGTCCGAGAATCCACCTGTCGTGGTGATGGCCCACGGGTTCGGTGCGACGATGCGGATGGGTCTGCCCGCCTACGCCGAGCAATTCGCAGAGCGCGGACTCGCCGTACTTCTGTTCGACTATCGCACCTTTGGTGAGAGCGACGGCCAGCCCCGGAACGTCGTGGACCCGTTTCGCCACGTCGAGGACTGTAGAGCAGCAATCTCACACGCGCGCTCACAGGACGGTATCGACGGCGACCGCATCGGCGTCTGGGGGTTTTCCTTCGGCGGTGGACACGCCCTCGCAGCCGCCGCCCGTGAAAACGTCGCTGCCTACGTCGGGCAGTCACCCGTCGATGACGGTCTCCGTACCCTCGTGGACCTCGTGCGTCTGAAGGGACTGGATTACGCGCTTTCTACGACCACCGCGGGACTGAAAGACCTCGTGCGGAAGTACATGGATAGCGACCCTCACTACCTGCCTATCGTTGGCGAACCCGACGAACTGGCGGCGCTCAACACGCCGGGCGCGAAACGCGGCTTCACGTCGATGGTTCCAGACGAGATGGCAGAGGAGGAGTGGAATCGCTGTGCGGCGCGTGTGTTCCTCCAAATCGGTCGCTATCGTCCTATCACGGAAGCCAGAAATGTGAACTGTCCATCACTCATCATTCAGGGAACCGAAGACCGTCTCGCATCCGAGAGCGCTATCGACTCGACGATTACCCGACTCGATGATGTGACACGGGTACGGTATGAGACGACTCACTTCGGCGGGTTCGCGGACGAATTCGACCGAATCGCAGAACGCGAGGGTGACTTCCTCGAACGACACCTGTTCGATACGGCCTGACGCAACTTCTCGGAAAGCGTCTGTCTGAGCAAAGGCGGAGTGCCCTGAGGTCGTTCACGCCTTGCGGTGCTGTATCAGTTCGGCGAGTTCCTCGCTGTCGAATAGTTTCGACGAGGCTCTTTCCGTCTTCGTACTGGCGGAACTCCTCGCCGCTCAGACGTTCTCGAATCTCGCTTTCGGTGAGTAATCCTTCCAATTCGGCGTCCAAGTCCTCTGGGTCGTAACCGGGAACGGGCATATCTGGTGTTCGTCACGAGAGGGGATATACCTATGCCGCCGCGTCAAATAGAACCCGAGTCACTCGGTCGTTTGTGAATACTGAGAGACCCATTCTTTGAGACTGAGTCCCATCGCGGCCTGCGTGATGGCGTTCGAACTCGCCGAATTCGCGCTTTTGACCAACTCGGCTTCGAGGGTTCGTTTTGGAATCTCGCCGAGGAAGTGGGGAATTGCGCGCTGGACGGACAAAGAACAGCCGACCTCGTGGGCGAGCGCATAGCCCGACAGCGAGTGCGGAATCGTCTCGCCCGCATAAGTTGGATCGGGGTCGACGAGTTCGTCGTCAACGTAGTCGGTGTACTCGTAGCACTTTCCCACGTCGTGGAGCAGACAGGCCGCGCGCACTGTATCGAAATCGGGGTCCGCACCATGAAAATCGCGCTGTTCTTCGGCTGTTCGGACGGCGATTCTGGTGACGCCCCGAACGTGTTCGACGTTCGTCGTCTCATGGATGTTCCACGCATACGGGATGTCCGCGATGTCGCGCCAGCCGCCGCGTTCGAGGGCGAGCACCCACGCCTCGGTGACGCGCTCGCGGCAGTCGTCGCTTTCGATGGCTTCGAGTTCGGGATAGGCCGTTTCGACTTGCTTGTGGTAGTTCTGGCTGTGGCTCATGTTTCTCCTTTGCGTGCGGGAACGTAATGGTTCGTGATTCGA
>DASSKS010000196.1:0-2835 GCA_035690245.1 Halococcus sp.
ACCGGAGGTC
Source organism: Halococcus sp. (assembly GCA_035690245.1). Lineage (GTDB taxonomy): Archaea > Halobacteriota > Halobacteria > Halobacteriales > Halococcaceae > Halococcus. The sequence goes on from DASSKS010000196.1 coordinate 11, forward strand.
TTCCGATGAGTCCGCAGGAGCTTCGCTCCTGCGAGATGCCGAGACGGCTTCGCCGTCTCGTAGCAAGGAAAAAAGTGGGCTTGCGGTTCTCCTTTGAGTCAGGATTTGCGGTCGCACTGATACTGGTTCTCGGTTCGTGAACCGGTATCACGTAGAATCATCGAACCAGATACGTATCGCCACCCGGAAGAAAGCGTCCGAGGTCCGTCTCGCGCCGGTAATCAGAATCGAGAAGCGTTCTGAGGCTTTCGTTCAATCGGTCTGCTTCGTCGGCGGCCCACTCTGCGGGTTCTTTTATGGGCACGACGAGCCAGCCGCTGCCCCGAATCTCCGTCGCGTGGAGCGCGTCCATATCCAGTGGTGTCGGCACTTCCCGAGCAGTGTAGGTTTGGATGACGTGTTCGGTCGCGCGCTCGCCCACGGGAAGGAGGACGTGTGCGCCGATGGCGCGGAGTTCGGCGTCGAAAAACCGTTCGCAGTCGGCGTAGGATGCAGGAGATGGCTCACCATCTACAACACAGAGATGCAGGTACGAACAAAACAGATTTTCGGGTACTGGAGCGTTCGACTCCGGTGCGTCGAGGAAATCGACTGCGGCGAGAACGGAGAAGAGACGGCGGCCGGCGGCGTTCGTGAACGGTATTCCCGTTTCACTTCCGCCATGAATGCCAGGATGGTTGCCAATGAGGTGAAAATCAGCGTTGGCGTCGCCGTAGCCCGGAACGAAGCGTTCACAGGGCGGAGACATTCCGAATGGATTGCTCGTGCGGTCGGTGACGTTCTTCACGGGGTTTTCTGCATCCCGACGGCCAAAATTCGCGCGATTTGCACTCGGTAACTCCAAACTAGTATAGCACGTACAACAGCAGATAGACCACGATTCCAAGCCCAAACGAAACCATCCAGAGCGAGGCGGCGATACGGCCAACCCGTGGATGGTTCGACAGTGGAATCTCTGCGATGGGATGGGTTAGCGCGAGCAAGAGCACGTAGTAGAGCAGCGGAATACAGACGATAGCGAGCAAGATGTGAACCGCGAGTATCGGTAGATACACGAACTGATATATCGTTTCGGGACCCGGAAACGCGGCTGGACCTTCGAGTGACACCTTGTAGAGATAGAGCGCGAGAAACGCGACGAACAACACCAGCGAGACGACCATCAGCGCGCGGTGTTTGCGGACCGCGCCGCGCCTGATTGCCCGCCAGCCCGACGCAATGGTACCGATGGCGACGACACTGATGGCCGCATTGAGGTGTGGAATGGTGTCGAGGACATCCTCCGACGCGCGCGGAAGCGCTCCCTCGAACGCCCCGAGAACGCTTCCGAAGACGAGTGCGAGCGACACCACTGATAGCACTCCAGTCAGCACTGGCACGTGATTGCGGGCGCGGAGTTCCATAACCGAGAGAGAACCGTCTATGATTTGTAGCTATTCATTCCTTTCGAAATCGCCGAATCTCGTCTGGCTGCCAAATGCGCGCGAACCAGTCGCTTCTGTGTCCGTCCCGTCAGGGTCGGTTCGTTCTGCTCCGCTGTCGGCACGTCCAGTTTCTGTGTCTCCGGTATCGAACCCGTCAAGGCTTGCTTGCTCGCCGGCCTCAAAAGAGAGGTTCGACACCCTGACGCCGACTTTTCTGACTGCGGCGTCAGCAAACTCAGAAAGGAGGTCAAGGGCGACTTCGCGGACGAGCGAAGCGTCAGCGACGGGACCCGAGAGCGAACGCGCGCGGGTGTTGACATCGAACGGCGGCATCACGACCTTGATTCCGATGGTCTGATATAATGCGTCCTCGCGTGCTGCGCGCTCTGCGACGGCAGTGGCGAGCGTCCGCACGCGCTCTCGTTTGTCCTCGGTATTCGTGGTGGCGTCGGTGAACGCCGATTCGCGCGAGAGGCTTTTCGGGCGGCCAATGGGCGTCACAGGTCGCGTATCGTCGCCGCGAGCGAACGAGCGGATTTCCCGACCGCGCTCGCCGAATCGGGCTTCGATTTCGTTTGCACCGGTGGCCGCGAGGTCGCCCGCCGTCTCAATGTCCATCCCACGGAGTTCGCGCGCGGTCACGGGACCAACCCCATGAACGGTTTCGATGTCGAGCGGCGCGAGAAACTCTTCTACCTCGTCGGGTTCGATAACCACCAGTCCATCGGGTTTGTCGTGGTCGGCGGCGACCTTCGCGGCGCTCATGTTTGGCGCGACGCCGATGCTCGCGGTCACACCCACCTCCTGCTGGATGCGCTCTTTGATGTGACGGGCGTATCCCTCCGCGAGCGTCCGACCGCTGACGCGCTCCCACGAGGTTTCCTCGGTGACGTCGAGGGCGGCTTCGTCGATGCTCACCTCCCGAACGACCGTCGCACAGTCGTGGAGAATTTCCATGACTTCCTCGCTGACCGATTCGTAGTAGGCCATCTCCACTGGTCGGTAGTGGCCGACTGGCGCTGCGTTCGGTTCGTCTTCGGCGCGGGGTAGTCGGTCGAGCGCCGTCGAAATCGCTTGTGCGCTCTCGACGCCGTGGGCGCGGGCTTCGTAGCTCGCGGTGGCGACCGCGCCGTGGCTCTCGCCGGGTTCATAGCCCATTCCGACGACGACTGGCTCGCCCCTCAAATCCGGGTCGCGCCGGCGCTCGCAGGCGGCATAAAAACAGTCCATATCCACGTGAAAGACGATTTGCCCGTCGTCCTCGCTGATGCCGGGCAAGCGCGGGCCGCCACGCTCTGCCATACCCGACGTTCGTGCGATGGGGTATGAGTGTTCTCAAAACGGAACTTCGGGTACTGACCCACGAGGGGTAGTGGTGTTGCTGAATTATCCGCGAAAACC
>DASSKS010000197.1:0-8468 GCA_035690245.1 Halococcus sp.
TGGACCGTTGCCGTCTCGTGCGCGCCCGACTGCCTCGCCAGCGGCCTCGTAAACTGCGACCGCGTCGTCGTAATCGACGCGCACGCCGGGCATATTGAACCCGTCCGCGCGCTGGGCACCGTTTTCGACATTCGTGACCCGCTCTTTTGGCATACTGATGGCCCAATCGTTGTCCTCGATGACGAATACTACTGGTAAATCGTGGACGCTTGCGAGGTTGAGCGATTCGAGGAATCCACCCTGACTGATTGCACCGTCGCCAAGGTAGGCGACCGCAACGCTGTCCTCGCCGCGCTTTTTTGCTGCGAGCGCCGCCCCGACAGCGGGTGGACAACCTTCAGCGATGATGCCGCTGCCCGCGAAATTTACCTCCGGGTCGAATAAGTGCATATGGCCGCCCTTGCCCTTTGAGAGTCCTGTCCGACGACCGAAGATTTCGGCGGTCATTCGTTTGAGGTCAACACCTTTGGCGATGGCGACGTGGTGTGGTCGGTGCGGCGCAGTCACCGTATCGTCGTCGCGGAGATGGGCACATACTCCAGCGGCCGCGGCCTCTTGGCCGGCAGCGAGGTGGAGTTCGCCCGGAATCGGCCCAGCCGAGATGTCGAACGCCGGTTGCTTTCCCTCTAAATACTCCTCTTGGAGGCGCTCTTCGTAGTACCGCGCCGTTACCATCCACTCGTACATCTCCTGTAATTCGGTATTGCTTATCACGGTATTACCTCACACAGTCGTCGCACCCGACCGGGATAAACGTATGTGAAATTGAAAGAATATTTTCATAAACAATAATCCAAGCAGGCAGTTCCCAGGGGTGAAATCTAATCCAGTCGTCGATAAATCGGGTGCAGTAACTCGCTTATGCCATACTTCCCGTAGCTCTATGACCCTCGCGCGCTATCGACAGGCATGGAAATTACCGATATCCGCGTCCACCGACTGAGCGTTGACCTCGACCGACCGCTCCAGCTCTCGCGTGACAGAACCATCGACTCGCGGGCGGCCGCAGTGGTCGTTGTCGAAACCACGGATGGGACCTGCGGCGTCGGCGAGGCTGTCGGGACGGACCCTGCTATCGTCAAAACCATCGTCGAGGAGAAGTACGCGCCACGGCTGGTCGGCGAAAGTCCCCTCGAACGCGAACGACTCTGGCACGAGATGCTCACGCAGGACCTCTACTGGGACCGAAAGGGACCGGGCGTTGTCGCCGCGAGCGGTGTCGATATCGCGTTGTGGGACCTCGCCGGCAAGCGCTACGGCGCACCCGTTTGCGACCTCTTGGGCGGTGACGCCCACGGCGGTTCAGTGCAGGCATACGCGAGCGACCTCTTTTTCGACGAACCAGAGGAGATGGCAGAACGCGCCGCAGAATACGTCAGTCGTGGATTCGAAGCCGTGAAGTGCCACCTCGGGCGGGGCCGAGAAGCAGATGAAAAACGGGTGGCAGCCATGCGTGAGGCCATCGGCGACGCAGAACTCATGGTCGATATGAACTGTGGGTACACCTACCCCGAGGCCCACCGGGTCGGTCGTATGCTCGAAAAATACGATGTCTATTGGTACGAGGAGCCGCTCGCGCCCCACGACGTGGACGGACTCACAGAACTCAGGGACGCCCTCGACGTACCGATTGCGGCGGGCGAGAACGAATTCACGAAGTGGGGTTTTCAGGATTTGTTCGAGGCTGGAGCGGTCGATTACGCGATGCCGGACGTGATGCGCTGTGGCGGCATCACCGAAGCCAAGAAGGTGTGTGCGCTTGCCGAAGCGTTCGACGTGACGCCCACGCCGCACAACTTCGCAACCGGTGTCGGGTTAGCGGCGACGCTTCACGTGATGGCCACCGTGTCGGCGTGTGAGTGGCTCGAATACGATGTCACCGGGTTCGCGCTCTTCCGCGACCTGCTCTGTGACCCGCCGGAAGTCGAGAATGGGAGTATCGACGTGCCGACCGGTCCCGGACTGGGAATCGAACTCGACGACACCGTACTTGAGAGTACAGCGTTTGATTCCGTACTAATCGCCCGAAAATATGTCTCAACCGGAATGGCGCCTGCCGTGTGAGCCGGGCTTCGAAGGCTCTTTGGGCACCACCGCCGACTCCCGACCATGCGCGTCGGAGCACACGTTTCAGTGGCTGGCGGCATCGACAACGCCGTCGAACGTGAAGTCGATGTCGGCGGGAACTGCGGACAGATTTTCACAACCTCGCCACAGGTCTGGGCTGGCCCGGACATCGCGGACGAGGAGGTAGCCCGTTTTCGTGATTCGAGTACTGACCTCGGGCCGTGGGTCATCCACGCCTCCTATCTCGTGAATCTCGCCACGCCCAAAGACGACCTGCGCGAAAAATCAATTGGAAGTCTCCAAGCAGAGTGTGACGCCGCTTCTCGATTGGGCATCGAGTATATCAATGTTCACCTCGGCGCACACACCGGCGCGGGCGTCGAAACCGGACTCGAAAACGCCGCGAGCGCCATTGACGAACTCGCTGTTCCCTCGGATGTCACTCTGTTGGTCGAAAGCGACGCGGGCAGCGGCACCAAATTGGGCGGCGAGTTCGCCCATCTCGCAACCGTCCGCGAGCAAACGCAACAGGACATCGAAATCTGTCTCGACACCGCCCACGCCTTCGCCGCTGGCTACGACCTTTCGACGCCCGAGAAAGTCGAATCAGCCGTCACTGAGTTCGATGACGTGGTGGGACTCGACCACCTTCGATACATTCACCTCAACGATTCGAAACATCCCTGTGGAACCAACAAGGACGAACACGCCCACATTGGCGAGGGTGAAATCGGTCTCGACGGAATGAACGCACTCATCAATCACGACGCGCTTCGAGAGATACCGTTCGTCCTTGAAACCCCCACCGAAAATGGAAAGAGCTTCGCGTGGAACATCGAGCGCGTCAGAGAACTCAGAGACGACTGATTTTCTCCTGAAACGCTATCCGCCTTCTTGCTCTCCACCCTCCCCACCTTCTCCACCCTCCTGTTCTCCGCCGCCTCCATCACCACTTCCGCCACCGTTACCGCCGTTATCCTCCTCACTATCACCGCCGCCGCCACCGCTACCTTCGCCACCTTCACCGCTCTCGCCACCCATCCCGATATCGGAACAGCCGGCGAACCCGACCGCAAGCGTGGCAGTCGAAAGCGAGAGGATTCGTCGTCGCGTGAGGGGCCGCTCCGTCGTAATCGTCGCCTTTCGTCCCGTCATACGACCAGTGGACGACCGGCCACGAGTTAACCGTTCCCCTGTATGGGGCAGTAGTGACCAGCAGCCACCTGCTATCCGGGGAATTGATTCGTCGTCCGAGCGTCGGTCGAATCGCGGGCGTTAGGCGGCCGATTCACGGCGAAGGAGCCACGGGAAAACGAGGCGCGCGAAATGGAGTACCAAGACGAGCACGAGCGGTCCCAAAAAGAGACCCATCCAGCCGAAGACCACAGTTCCAAAGATGTACGAAAACATCAACAATCCCGTATGAAGGCCCCGACCGGCGATGTAGGCACGAACGAAGAAATCCGGTATCGTATCAACGAACACGAATGTGACGGCGAAAAATACTATCGGGAACCAGAGTGCAGACGCCTGACTCGTCACGGCGATAAAGAGGAGCGCAACGGCAACCGGCACATAGACGATTTTCATGCCAACGATGGGGACGAGGCTTCCGATGCCAGTGAGTATCCCGAGCAGGGAGGGGTACGGAATCATGAGCGAAGACGGCGCGATGAGGTTGAGACCGTTATAAACGATCACTGAAAGAACGCCGATGACCACCGCATGGAGGATGTTCCCGGCATAGACCGTAAACAGGTCGTCATCGACCCCAGTCAAAAATTCTTCGACCAGTTCGCCGTCCTCCTCGACGCTATCACGGAACCACGCGGCGATTTTCTGGTCGTCGCGGAGCAGATAAAACACCACTGCAACCATCACGAACACATCGAGCAGGACGCGAAAAACCGTCTCGATATCGACGACGATTGAACCGGGGAGTCGGCGCAGCAGTTTCAGCGGCGATGTATCGAAGAGTTTCAACGGGTTTTTGAAGATAGTTGCGAGAATGTGGCTTTGATTCGAGGTGAGTACGGAGACATCGATGTACGGTTCCAAGACCGAGTGGAACTGTTGGAGGCGCAACGTTTGAAGGAGTTGGTCGAGTCCGTGGAGGGCGGTCCAGAGCGTGTACAAAACCACGACGAACGCGGGCAGTGCAAACACCAACAGCGTGACCGTCGCTGCGAGGTCCGGGTGCTCGGTGTGGTCGTTTATCCGGCGATAAACCGGCCGGGCGGCGTAGTAGACAAAGAGCGCGAACAACAGCGTTCCGAAGAATTCCTCGAAAACCACCGCAAGCACGACGACGAGCGCAACGCCGAGGAGTGCCCACGCGAGTTTCGCAATGTCGAATCTCATTCACTCAGGGGAACCGATGGGACCGACTGACAAATCCCCTGTGTTCGAGGGCGATTGCACCGCTGGTTCGAAGCCGATTCAAACCCACACACTCGGGAGAGTCACCCCCGTTCGGTGGTTCGAGCGGAGTGCGAGTGACTGAAATAGCCCAATCACGTAGAAAGAACGTGTCCCAGCAGGTCGGACGGGTCGAGACGCTGTTCATCCACGGTATCGGGGATGGGTATCTCGTGGCCGTCACGGATGACGGCGAGCGTCGACTCTCTGCTCGACTCGAACTCGGCGAAACCGACGCCGGCCCGCGACCGGCGAAATTTCGGGTCAAACACGACTCCGGTGAGGAGCCACGCACCCCCGACCAGTTCATAGAAATCGCCCGCCGTGCAGAGCGCATTCGGCTTTCAGAACAGACTTCCAAAGCCGAACGAGCCGAGATTCGGGAGATGCTATCTGGCTATCAGTTGGAGGCGAAAACGGTGCGGACGTGTCGGTACTGTGCGAGTGCTGGACGGTACTCGCCAATCACGAGCGAAACCGCAATCGAAACCGACGGCGAGACCATCTGTCCCGACTGTGCGCGCCGCGAACTCGAACGCGAACTCGCCCACCACGACGTGAGCGCAACCGCTTCGGAGCGCCTCGAAGAACTCCTGCTCGAAGTCCGGGATTTGGACCGGGTGAAAAACCTGCTTTCAGGTGAACTCGACCCCGATTTGACGAAATTCGACGAGATGAGTGCCACGGTCGAATCGGTCGACCCAGTCCCCGTAAACTCACTCGACCTCCATCCCGGAATGGGCGACCTGCTCGATAACCGATTTGACGAACTTCTGCCCGTCCAGAGCCTCGCCGTCGAGAACGGCGCGCTCAACGGCGATGACCAACTCGTGGTAAGCGCAACAGCGACCGGAAAAACCCTGATAGGCGAGATGGCCGGAATCGACCGCCTACTCAGGGGAGAGGGAAAGATGCTGTTTCTCGTGCCGCTCGTCGCGCTCGCAAACCAGAAATACGAGGATTTCGCGGATGAATACGGGCATCTCGCGGATGTCACCATCCGGGTTGGCGCAAGCCGTGTTCGAGGAGATGGCGAGCGATTCAACCCCGACGCAGATATCGTGGTGGGAACCTACGAGGGAATCGACCACGCGCTCCGGGTCGGACAGGACTTGGGCGACATCGGCACAGTGGTAATTGATGAAGTTCACACGCTCGAAGACGACGACCGCGGCCATCGCCTCGACGGGTTGATTGCCCGGCTCAAAGGATACTGCGAAAACAACGGAGGTGCAGGCACACAGTGGCTCTATCTCTCGGCGACAGTGGGAAATCCGAATTGGTTGGCTTCCAGACTCGGTGCGCGACTCGTCGAATTCGAAGAACGCCCAGTACCAATCGAGCGCCACGTCACGTTCGCCGACAGTCAGGAAAAAGCGCGCGTGGCGAACAAACTGGTGCGACGGGAGTTCGACCGGAAATCCTCGAAGGGCTATCGCGGCCAGACCATCATATTCACCAATTCTCGACGGCGGTGTCACGAACTCAGTAGAAAGTTGGAGTACGACGCCGCACCCTACCATGCGGGACTCGATTACTCCCGGCGGAAGAAAGTCGAACGACAGTTCGCGGGTCAGGAGTTATCAGCAGTGGTGACGACTGCGGCGCTCGCTGCGGGCGTTGATTTCCCGGCCTCACAGGTCATCTTCGACTCACTGGCGATGGGTATCGAGTGGCTCACAGTCCAAGAATTTCACCAGATGCTCGGGCGTGCGGGGCGACCGGACTATCACGACCGCGGCGTGGTTTATGTGTTAGTGGAACCCGACGGGAGCTATCACGCGAGCATGGAGGGAAGCGAGGACGAAACCGCCTTTCGACTCTTGAAAGGCGAGATGGAACCCGTCGCAATGCGCTACGACGAAACGAGTGCAGTCGAGGAGGTATTAGCGAATATCACTGTGGCGGGCGGGGATGCAAAGCGACTCACCGAACGGATGGTCGGCGAAGTACCGATGAAACACGCGGTCGGCAAACTTTTGGACTATGGATTCATCGACGGGCTTTCGCCGACGCCGCTTGGCCGTGCGGTGACGCGACACTTTCTCGAACCCGGTGCGGCGTTTACGATGCTCGATGGAATTCGAAAGAAAACAGACCCCTACGATGTCGTAGCGGACATCGAATTACGCGGCGAAGAAGGGTAAGAATCCGGGCACGAACGCAACGCCGAGCACCGAGAGGAGAACGACGACCACCGCACCCGGCAGGCCGCCGATGGCGACCACGAGCAGCGAGAGCCAGTCGATTTCGACGCCGATGCCGAGCCAACTAGCGACGAGAAAGACCACTAAGCCGACGACCGTGTTGACGAACAGCGGGCGAATCGCCTGTAAGATGCGTACAGCACCGAGCAGCAAAAAGACCGCGAGCACGAGGATTGCGAGTTCGAGTCCCGTAACCATGCGCGTTTCTGGCGTGACCGAGGTATATGCCTTCCGTACCGAACGCAGGGTTTATTCACTGGCGCGCGATAGAGGTCATGCGGGACCGTGGGTTAGCCTGGTATACTCCGAGCCTTGGGTGCTCGTGACCGCGGTTCGAATCCGCGCGGTCCCACTAACGTTTTTATTTGATAACGTATCCACTTCAGAGAGATGGAAACACACAGGAAAGGCGACCTCACCGAAGCCATCGTTATCGCAGAGCTAACGAAACGAGAGGTTCCTGTTTCAATTCCATTCGGCGATAACGAGCGATACGATATCATCGTTGAGACGCCAACCGGCAAATTGCTTCGGACACAGGTCAAAACAGGCTGGTTCAGCGACGGAACAATACGGGTGAAAGGCCACAGCCAACACACCAATTCGACCGGGAATACCTACAAACTGTACAGTAGCGCTGATGTCGATTATTTTCTCGCCTACTGCCACGAATTGGAAACGATGTACTGGGTTAGCGAGGATGCGTTCGACAGCTCAATATATTTGAGAATTGAAGAACCCAAGCAGATGAAATCGAACATCAACTGGGCCGCAGACTACGAATTCGATGCCAACTGGCCGCCAGAGTAGCCAAACCGGTTTTTCACTTTCACTCCACAGATGGCGAAGGTTCTTAGGGAAAAGCGCAGTAGCCATAGGTAATGGCCCGCGCGGAGAACGCCGACTTGCTCGACGATTTCGAGGAGTTCTATCGCAACTACTACCGCAACGAAATCGGTGAACTCGCCCAAAAGTACCCCACCGAACAGCGCTCGCTCTTTATCGACTGGGGCGACCTCTACCGATTCGATTCCGCGCTCGCAGACGACTACCGCTCACAACCAGACCAGTTACAAGAATACGCAGAGGAAGCACTCCGTCTCTATGACCTCCCCGTGGATGTGGGTCTCGGGCGTGCACACGTCCGTATTCGCGGTCTCTCTGAAATCACTGAAATCAGGGAGATTCGTGCGCGCCACCGCGGCCAGTTGTTATCGGTGCAGGGCATCGTCCGCAAGGCTACCGATGTTCGGCCCAAAATCACTGAAGCAGCTTTTGAATGTCAGCGCTGTGGCACGCTCACGCGCATCCCACAGACAGGGAGCGATTTCCAAGAACCACATGAATGTCAAGGCTGTGAACGACAGGGTCCCTTCAATATCAACTTCGACCAGTCGGAGTTCGTTGACGCCCAGAAACTCAGAGTACAAGAAAGTCCCGAAGGACTACGTGGCGGCGAAACCCCCCAAAACATCGACGTTCACATCGAAGACGATATTACGGGGAAGGTGACGGCAGGTGACCACGTCCGCGTGACCGGCGTGCTCCATCTCGACCAGCAGGAATCTGGACGGGAGGCCTCGCCGATGTTCGAGGTGTTCATGGACGGAATCAGCGTCGAAATCGAAGACGAGCAGTTCGAAGATATGGATATCACCGAAGCCGACAAGCGCGCTATCGTGGAACTCTCGACTGACGAGGACATTTACGAACAGATGGTCGGTTCGATTGCTCCCTCGATTTATGGCTACGAACAGGCGAAGCTCGCCATGATTC
>DASSKS010000198.1:0-2196 GCA_035690245.1 Halococcus sp.
GACCCCGGCCCGTTCTCGCGCGGGGCAGTCGGCTGCACAGGTTCGGAATTCTGCAACTATGGAATTATTGAAACGAAAAAGCGTGTCAAGACGTGGGCGCGCGAACTCGACGGGCGCATCGACACGCCCGACGATTTGGAGGTAGTGCGGATGCATATGTCGGGCTGTTCGGCCTCGTGCGCCCAGCCCCAGATTGCGGACATCGGCTTCCGCGGCGAGACAGTGAAAGTCGATGGCGACGAGAACAGCACCAATGAAGAAGGTGACAACATCGTCGAAGGGATGGACTTCGGACTCGGCGGGTCGCTCGGTGCGGACAACGAGTTCATCGACTGGGTCGAAACCGCCGTTCCCGCAAACGCCGTTATCCCTGCTATCGAACGGCTGTTCGCCGCCTACGTCGAGGAACGAAACGACGGCGAGCGATTTTATAGTTGGTGTCGCCGCGCTGGCAACGACCGACTTCGGATGATTATGCAACGAGCAGACGCGAACGTGACTGGAGGTATTGCCGCCGATGACTGAGAAAGACCACGAACCACTGCCGGGCGTGCCCGATGTGAACGACAGCGGTACGAGCGTTCCACCCGTCGGCGGTGACGACCACACGAGCCGGCAGACCGAGAGTATCACAGACGACGGCGAAGAATGTTGTACTGACGGGCAGTGTACTTGCGGCACGCACGAGTCGGCAAGTGCGAATTCCTCGGTCAACGAACAGCAGGCCATCGCCGATGGCGGTACGACGGCTGCGAACGTCGATGCAAACGGTAGCCTCGGCGATGTCGAGTTCACTCAGCCCGCAGCGGGCCAGAGTCAGGACATCGAGAACGGGGATTCGCCGGACGAGCGCGTTGGCGTTCCAGAGGATGTCGAGTTGGATACCCCCGGATACTCGGTTCGTTCTGAGATGAACGACATCGAGACACCGGACGAAAAGACGTGGTTCATGGAACTCGACGATGCAGTCATCAACGAAGAGCGCTGTATCCAGTGTGGGACCTGTGTCGCCGCCTGTCCCTCCGATTCAATCGGAATCGGTGACGACGGGCTTCCCGAACTCGTGAAGATGTGTACGGGCTGTTCGCTGTGCTGGGATTTCTGTCCGCGCGGCGGGCTTCGCTACGAACGCCAGTGGAAAATCACAGGGGGAGACGACAACGTCTCGGGTGCTGGCGACCCAATCACCGAGTTCTCCGCCAAAGTCGAAGACGACTGGCGCGAGGGCGCACAGGACGGCGGTGTGGTCACGTCGCTCCTGATTCACCTGCTCGAAGCCGACGAAATCGACGGCGCGCTCATCGCTACCGAGTCAGAAGACGAAACGTGGAAGGCAGAGAGCTTCCTCGCCACGACGCCCGAGGAGGTAATCGGAAACGCGGGAAGCTTCTACAACCAGACGATGGCGCTCGGGAATCTCGACCTCGACCAGTGGGAGCACAAACTGCCCGACAAGGACCCAGAGGACCTCTCGCTCGCGCTCGTCGGGACACCGTGTGAAATCGAGGGCGTCCGTGCGTTGCAGGACTTCGAGTGGGACTATCAATCCCAGAATGCAGGCGTGCGCGGCATCGACTACACGATTGCGCTGATGTGTACAAAGAACTTCAACTACCACAAGCTCATCGGCGAGCAACTCGAAGAAAAACGCGACATCGCTCCTGCAGACATCGGCAAGCTCGACGTGCTCGACGGGAATATGTACGTCTACGGCGACGACGGCGAAGAACTCCTCGCAGAGGACATCGAGCACTTCCACGGCGCAGCACTCAAAGGATGTGACGAATGTGCCGACTTCACCGGCTATGCGTCCGATATTACGGTGGGTTCTGTCGGGAGCAGTGATGAATTTTCAAGTGTCATCGTTCGCACCGCGCAGGGCCTCGATGCGTGGGAACACGCAGAATCCGACCTCGATTATCACGACTTAGAAAACCGCTCTGCGGTCGGTGGGCTTCAGTCGTGGGACAAGAAGAAGGCCTTCGAATCACTTGAACGGCCGTTCGACCCCGACGCGCCGCGATTCATCGACTACACCGACCACGTCGAAAACTACGGAACGGAACTCAATCCACACGAAGCAGACCACTGAGGTATCGGTTAGAAATCATCCACCCGAACTGAAAAACGGCTGTCAGTCCTGACAGCAACTCCCGATGCGGTCGCCGAAGTCGATTTCGAGGTCCATGGTGATTT
>DASSKS010000199.1:0-5901 GCA_035690245.1 Halococcus sp.
ATGACGCCCGCCGAAGCGCTCGTCGCCGGAACCCACGGCGGCGCACGCGCACTCGACCGGCCAGAGGGCGGCACGCTTCGAGAGGGCACACCCGCCGACATGGCCATCATCGACGCGCCGTCGTACATCTACGTTCCGTACAACTTCGGTGTGAACACCATCGAAACCGTGTTCAAGCATGGTGAACCTGTCCACGGAGGCGCGGATGAGTGAGCCTATCGTCCTCGATGGAAAATCGCTCACACCCGAGGACGTGGCTGCGGTCGCTCGTGAGGGAATTCCGGTAACGGTCGCCGAGGAAGCGCGCGAAGCCGTCCGGGAGTCAAGAGAGCGTGTCGAGGAAGTCATCGAAAGCGGCGAGGCAGTGTATGGATTGAACACCGGCTTCGGCCAACTCGTGACCGAGCGAATTCCCGAGGAAGACAGAGAACGCCTTCAAACTAACCTCATTCGCAGTCATTCTTCAGGTGTTGGCCGCGAACTCCACAGCGAAGAAGTGCGGACGATGATGCTCACCCGCATCAACGCACTCGTGAAAGGGTATTCGGGAATACGCGAGGTCGTCATCGACCACCTCGTGACGATGCTCAACGAGAGGGTACATCCGATAGTCAAATCGCGGGGCAGTCTCGGCGCAAGCGGCGACCTCGCACCGCTCGCTCATCAAGCGCTTGTGTTGCTCGGAGAGGGCGCGGCTGAAGTAGGAGGCGAACGACTCGACGGCGAAACAGCACTCGCGCGCGCGGGACTCGAACCCCTCTCACTCGCTGCAAAGGAGGGGCTGGCGCTGATTAATGGCACCCAACTCTCAGTTGGGTTGGCCGCGCTCTGTGTGATAGACGCCGAACGCGCGCTCCGGGGTGCGGACACCGCTGGCGCGCTCACAACCGAGGTCTCGATGGGCACGACCGCCTCGTGTGACCCCTCGATTCAGCGGGTACGGCCCCACGCCGGACAGGCCGCGAGCGCGCGAAACGTTCGAAAACTCACAGCGGACTCCGAAATCGTCGAATCCCATCGCAACTGCGACCGCGTACAGGACGCCTACTCGATTCGCTGCATCCCGCAGGTCCACGGCGCGGTGCGCGATGCAATCACCCACCTCCGCGAGGCGGTCGAAATCGAGTTGAATAGTGCAACCGACAATCCCCTCGTCTTTCCCGGTGAAACCGTCGATGACCGCGCCAGCGGAACAGAGTCAGTGGGCGTGCTCTCGGGCGGGAACTTCCACGGCGAACCGCTCGCGCTCCGGCTGGATTACGTCACGAACGCGCTCACCGAACTCGCCGCCATCGCAGAACGCCGAACCGACCGGCTGCTCAACCCGAACCTCCAAGAAGAACATCTTCCGCCGTTTCTCACTGAAGAAGGTGGTGTGCGCTCTGGCTACATGATTGCTCAGTACAGCGCCGCTGCGCTCGTGAACGAAAATCGAGCACTCGGGTCGCCCTCGACGGACAATACACCGGTGAGCGGCGGCCAAGAGGACCACGTCAGCATGAGCACTCAGAGCGCGCTCAACGCACGAACAGTGGTCGAGAACACGCTCACGACGGTGGCGGTCGAACTCCTCTGTGGCGCACAGGCGATGGAGTTCGTGGACAGTGGACTCGAACCCGGTATCGGAACCGGTGTGGCCTATGAGGTGATTCGAGAGGAAGTTCCGCCGCTTCGTGAGGACCGCCCGCTTCATACGGAAATCGAAACCGTGACCGAACAGGTGGCATCGGGCCGCCTCGAAAACCGAATCGAGCGTGCGCTTTCCGACCCGCTTGAGTGAGGAATTGATATGAATATCCAACCATGTTTCAATAACAAAACAGATTATAGTTTGAGGATTTAAAACAAATCCTGACTCAAACGAGAGACCGCAGGCCACACCTCCCCAACCGATTCGACTCCCACTATTTTACTTCGTCGGGTACGTTCGCTCGTTTCACTTGTTCACGAACCACTCCTCGCAAAAACCTGGACTAAAAACTGCCGCTCACTCGCGTTGCTCGTTCGCGGTACAACCACTAGCGTTCTCCGCAACCGCACCGCGCCACACACCTCCCCAACCGATTCGCTCCGCTCGCTTCGCTCACTCCGCTCATCCCTCGCACGCCGACTCGCGCTCGGTGCTCACTCCGTTCGACACGAGCGCGTGCGCGCGCCAACCGCCACCAGCCATGAACGGATTTCTGGCCGACAGTATCTCGTGAACTCGCGTCGCGGAATGCAACCAGAATATCTTTGCAAGCACCCATCGAGGAGGAGATAGACAGAGATTGATGACGATGATTGGCCCAGTTTTGGTTACGGCTGCTGTGCTCGGGATAACCCACGGCATCGAACCGGACCACGCCGCAGGGATACTCTCATTGACGAGCGAATCGGGCGATTCCCGGCTCGCAGCCGTCATCGGCGCGTGTTTTGCGCTGGGCCACGTCATCCTCGTGGGTGTCTGGATAGCCATTGCCCAGTTGTTTTTCGAGATGACAGCGATTCCGAAATCCTTCGAATCGGTTGGGACGGTGGTTCTCGGCATCGTCCTCCTCGTCCTCGGCGGGGCAATCGGCGTTCTCGGGCGTCGAAAATTCGTCCACGCACACGAACACAGCCACGGCGACGAGGGGACTCACCGCCACTACCACATCCACCTTCCTCTCATTGGAAACGACCACTCCGCGGCCGCCGCACACACACACGACCATTCCACCGCCGAGTACCTGCGAATCGGCGTCATCGGCGCGTTGTTCACCCTCTCGCCGCCACTCAGCATGATGGCGTTCATCGCTATCGTCGTCGCGGACGTCGGCGGTGGACTCATCGCGCTCGTGGTGTGTGTCTATGCGCTCGCAATCGTGCTCACGATGGCCACAATCGGCAGTGGCATTGGTATGGTCTTCAGTCGTGTCAGAACACGTGGAAAGAAACTCCATGCGTCGGCACAACTCCTCGCCGCAGTTCTCGTTGTGCTCTATGGCTGTTATTTCCTGTGGCAGTCAGTGCCGTCTCTCGCCGGGTCTCTCGCCTGATGAACTCCGGTGGCCAAGGGTAATATACCAGCCGTGAGAACGACGACCATGAGCAACATTGCAATCACCGGTGCCGAGGGAAACGTGGGTCGGGTGCTTGCCTCTGGATTCTCTGACCACGAGGTCACACCGATTACCTACCGCGAACAAGAGGACATGGACAGCATCGTCTGTGACGTTACCGACCGAGAGGCGTTCGCCAACGCGCTCTCTGGGCAAGACGTACTCGTCCACCTCGCGGGAAATGCCTCGCCCTACGCCGACTGGGACGATTTAAAGGAACCGAACCTCGATGGCGTCTACAACGCCTATGAGGCCGCCGTCGAGAACGACCTCAGTCGTGTCGTCTTTGCGAGTTCGAATCACGCAGTGAACATGAGCGACATCACCGTCTCGAACGAACCCGAAACCATGCGCGAGGACGCACCCGCGGTGTATCCAGCCACCGTCCCGCGACCGGATTCGTACTACGGCATCACCAAAGTCGCGGGCGAGGCGTTCGGCAGCTACTACGCAAAGAGCCACGACATCGAATCCGTCAACGTCCGCATCGGCTGGCTCATGACCCGCGACGAACTCGAAGGAACACAGGAGAACCCCAACAGCCAGTATCCCGAGGACGCTGCTCGATTCGCGCGCGCGATGTGGCTCAGTCCGCGGGACTGCCGGCACGTCATGCAGCGAGCCGCGACTGCTGAGATTTCGGAAAATCCGCTTACCGTTCACGCAGTCTCGCGCAACGACGAGCGATACCTCTCACTGACGCACACCCAGCGGACGCTCGGCTACCGGCCGAGGGACAATTCAACAGAGGCACTCGAAAAATAACTCTCGAATACTCGATACGACTTCTCAGAAGACATACTCGTCGTCGTGGCCCATCATCCCGTCGTCTTCGAGACCCGGTTCGTCCTCGTCATCCATCGGTCCGCTCGTTTGATACGCTCTCATGCCTGTCGAAAGCAACTCCTCGACTGCCTCTTGTCGGTTGAGAAACTCGCCCTCGTCAACCATCCGTGCTATCTGCATTTCGAGTTGCTCTGGAATCGTGATTTCTACCTTAGCCATCGGAACATGACGGCTTCGGTAGATGGGTATTTAACTCTGACGGGAATATTTGTTTTTGATGCGATAATCCTATTGCTAGAATCGAGAACCGCTATTGTAGATTTGCTATTCGAGATTTACTATCCCTCAATTCAACCGGTGGTCGCACGTCTATCGCTGGAGAACCCGACCGCAAATTGTTGATTTCAGTTTATGAGTGGGTAGCGAGTGGAAGGACACGCTCAAGGACACGCCGCCCGAAGTCTCGGGTAATGGCACAGGCAGGACGTGAAGAGCAACCGTCGGGCGTCGGCGAGGGTCGGCTGGTGAGTCGAACCTGCGAACTCCCCGACGTGTCCTTTCGTGCGTTTCTCGCGGGCCAGTCGGTCCCTCGGGTCGCGTGGGCGACACCTGATGGCTTCGAACTCGTCGGCAGCGGCGCGGCGGCCACCGTTCGTGCAGAGGGTCATACCCGGTTCGACGCGCTCCGCGAGAACGCCGCACGGCTGTTCGATGATGTCGATGCCGACGGTCCACCCGCCGCCCGTCCGCGGCTGCTCGGCGGTCTCGCGTTCGAGGCAGAACACACACCTGCCCCGCCGTGGAAGGGGTTTCCGGCTGCGCTGTTCGTGCTTCCACAAATTCAACTCACTCGGGCGGACGGTCAGACGTGGCTGAGCGTCGCGTCCTATGGTTCCACTCCCGAGGAGGTCGAATCCCGTCTCGATACCGTTTCCGAGACGATTGCCGACTTACCGATGATGCGTCCGAGCGGTGACAAGCCCGGCGTGGCCGCCACCCACCGAGTAACCTCGAAGGACGACTGGACGGCAGGGGTTTCCCGTGCCGTCTCACGCATTCGGGCAGGCGACCTCAGAAAAGTCGTCCTCGCCACCGCACTCGAAGCCGACCTCGAATCCGCACTCGAACTCCCGGATGCGCTCGAACGGTTCAGACGAACGTATCCCGAGTGTTATCGGTTTCTCGTCCAACCCACCGAAGCGGCTGGATTCTTCGGCCCGCCGCCCGAGCGACTCGTGAGTAAGGAGGGCCGCCGAATCGAAACCGAAGCACTCGCGGGGTCGGTCGAGCGTGGTGACACACCCGAAGAAGATACAGAACTCGCCCGGTCGCTCGAAACCAGCGGGAAACTCGGCCACGAGCAGGCCCTCGTCGCCGACGCCATCCGCGAGTGCCTCGAACCACTGGGAGCGGTGACGGTCGGCGAGCGCGAAGTCAAAAAATTTGCGAACATTCAGCATCTCAGAACACCGATTAGCGCAGACCTCAGTGGTGAACGACACGTTCTCGATGTCGTCGAAGCGCTCCATCCCACGCCCGCCGTCGGGGGGCTTCCACCCGAACGCGCCCGCGAACTCATCCGCGAGACCGAACCGTTCGAGCGCGGCTGGTATGCTTCCCCTGTCGGGTGGTTCGACGCCGCAGGCGACGGCGAGTTCGTGGTGGGGATTCGCTCTGCAGTTGCGAGCGGTCGCCACGCAACCCTCTATGCAGGAAACGGTATCGTCGCCGATTCGGACCCGGCAGAGGAATGGGCCGAACTCGGACCGAAGTTTCGACCCGTGCTTTCAGAACTCGAACACGATGGCCGATGAACGCGACAGCGGTGGAAATTCGTGGCCAAACAGGAACACGCTTTGGAGTCATGTCTTTGTCGACGAACTCGCAAAACACGGTGTCTCTGCGGTCTGTATCGCACCCGGCAGCCGTTCAACGTCTCTTACTGTGGCCTTTGCCGACCATCCAGATATCAGGGTGTTCTCGCACTTAGACGAGCGTTCTGCGGCTTTTTTCGCGCTCGGGCGCGCAAAAC
>DASSKS010000200.1:0-4117 GCA_035690245.1 Halococcus sp.
GCACGGTCGCCTCGATATCGGGAATTCGAGCGCCCCAGTCCGTGCGGAGTTTCCCGACCTGCGTGAAGAAGTCCTCTCGAAATACACGGACCACGTGGTCGGCGTCGATGCCCAACCCGTTGTCGTCAGCGAGACGATATACGAAGCCGGCGTGAAGAAGATTTCGGCGAAGACGCTGAAGGCCATCTACAAAGGGAAGATTACGAACTGGATGGGGGTTCCAGGCTATCGAGGTCCGCCGAGTGAGATTCAGGTTGTCGGGCGCGCAGAAGGTTCGGGTACTGACACCGCCTTTCGCAACAACCTCTTTGGGAATCCGAACGCGCCGATTCCGGGCGTCGATATACGAAAGGGCGAGAACCAGCAGGTGAAACAAATCGTCGAAAATTCCGATAACGCCATTGCGTACATGGCGCTCGCGTTCGTTGACGAATCCGTTCCCGCCATTACGCTCACGTTCAATGGAACCGAGTATGTCCCCGGCAAGAACTTGGCGGCAGGTGGCTACCCGCTCGCGCGCGGTCTCCACTGTTATACCTACGGGGGAACCTCGAAGCGCGAGGCCGCGTTTCTCCGCATGGTCCTCAGCGAGTACGGTCAACGAAACTTCGTGAAATCCGTGGGGTATTCCCCGCTGACGAAGCACCGACAGCAAGAACAACTCGAAAAACTCCCTGGCCCGAAACGATGAGCGTCGGGACTCGACTCATGAAGGGGATAGAAGCCTCCGAAACCAGTCATATCGGCGTGCTCGTCGCCATCACGCTACTCGCCGCGGCGGGTGCGTTCTTCGTTGCGCCCGAACTCGTTGGCTATCCACTCGTCGCGTTCGTGCTCGTGGTGCTCTACGGGTGGCGTACTGATGAGGCAGCGACCGCCCGTACGCTTGCGCTTTCGGCGACGGTCGTCACTGTCCTTGTCCTCTCGCTCATCATGGTCTATCTCGTGGCGAAGTCGATTTCCGCCTTCGGTCTCATGGGTTTCGACATTCTCACCAGAACCGACGGACCGTTCTGGAACCCGAGCGCACCGGTCTACTCGCTCGTCCCGATGATATGGGGCACGTTCGTGACGACGCTCATCGCCGCCGCAGTCGCCGCCCCGCTCGGCATCGCCGGTGCAATCTTCGTCTCCGAGATGGCTCCCGACTGGGCGCGCGACCTCCTCAAGCCCGCCATCGAGATGCTCGCCGGGATTCCTTCTATCGTCTATGGCTTCATCGGTTTTGTTGTACTTAGCCCGTTCATGATGGACGAGTTCTCGCTGCCGACCCTCGGCAGCCTGTTCATCGTCGGCATCGTCATCGGCGCGATGGCGCTTCCTACTGTGGTTTCGGTGGCCGAGGACGCGATTGCGAGCGTTCCCGGTTCGATGAAAGACGGCTCGCTCGCGCTCGGCGCAACCGACTGGCAGACAACGACCGACGTTACCGTTCCCGCCGCGTTCTCGGGGGTTTCAGCAGCAGTTTTACTGGGAGTTGGCCGCGCAGTCGGCGAAACGATGGCGGCAACAGTCATCCTCGGAAACGTCACCGAGCTTCCAGACCCGCTGTACGATGTCTTCGGCAACACCATCACGCTTACGAGCCTCATCGCCAGCCAGTACGGCATCGCAAGCGGTTCACAGCTGAGCGCGCTGTTCGCCGCGGGCGTCGTCTTGTTCGTCACCGTCTTGATTCTCAGTATCGGCTCACAGTACATCGAACGCCGGATGCAACGAAAACTTGGTGGTGGCAAATGAGCACGGATGCCCTCACCGCCAAAACGACCTCGCTGGCTCGTGGCACGTCCACCCCACTCCGTTATACCGCCTCCGCGGTCGCCGCACTCGGCGTCTGTGTGCTCGTCGTGAGCCTGCTCGCCTTTGCGGGAATCGTATCGGGAGACATCATGGGCGTCGCGCTTTTGGATTTGCTCGCGGGCGTGCTCGCTGTCGCGGCACTCTGTCTGCTCGTTATTGGTACTGCCTCCAGAACAGGCGCACTCGATACCGACCCCGGCCACACCGCTGGCGTCTCGCTCGCTGTGGTGTTCGGATTTGTGGGGTTCGTGACCGGCGGTCTGATTGCCTCACAGACGCTTGGATTCGCGGTGCTCTGGCCGCTCGGCGCACTCTGCGGCGCGGCACTCGGTGTCGCACTCGCGCTCGTTCCACAGGAGGACATCGCGCTCGCCGTGACCGGCGGCGGCTTTGCGCTCTTCATGGGGGTGGTGGTCCTCACGAACATCATTGGTCCCGGGTGGGTGTGGCGTCCTGCGGGCCTGTCGGCTGCGTTCACCGCCGAGACCACTGTTCCGGTGCTCCTCGCCGTTGCTGGATTGTTGCTCGCGTGGGTCGCCGCACAGGCGAGTGCTGGATTCGGCACCCAAGGCAAAGCGCGCGGCGCGTCGTTGCTCGTGAGCGCGAACGCCGCCGCGATGATTGCGCTGCTCGTCGTTCTCGTTTCGTTTATCACCGTCCGGGGTTGGGAACCGATGACCAAGGGAATCCGACTTGGACTCTCGTGGGGTCCCATGTTCTGGTTTCAGGTCCCCGTTTGGGACCAGTACGTGATTTTTCACGGTCCCATCCTTCGATTTCACTGGCCGTTCGTGATGCACGGCTTTTCGATTACGAATACAATCAATGGCGTCGCGCCCGCCATCGTCGGGACTGTGTGGTTGGTGGTCGGCGCGGTGACGTTCGCGGTCCCGCTCGGCGTGGGTACGGCAGTCTTCCTGACCGAGTACGCAGAACAGGGGCGATTCACCTCGCTCGTTGAAGTCGCTACCAACGGACTCTGGAGCACGCCGAGCATCGTCTATGGACTCTTTGGACTCGCGTTTCTCGTCCCGCGCATCGCAAACCACAACACCCTGCTCACGGGGATGATTGTGCTCGGGTTCATGTTGCTTCCGTTGGTCATCATCACGAGCCGCGAAGCACTCCTGAATGTTCCCGACGAGTACAGAGACGCGAGCGCCGCCCTCGGCGTGAGTCGATGGCAGACCATCAAGAGCGTGGTTCTGCCCGCCGCGATGCCGGGCGTCGTCACCGGCGCGATTCTCGGCGTCGGAAGGATTGCCGGCGAGACGGCCCCGCTCATCCTCGTTCTCACCGGCGAGCCATTCCCCGAAAGCGGCCCGGATGTTCTCGACCTCTCCTTTGGGTTCACGTCGTCGTTCCCGTTTGTGAATCTGAATGTTCTCAACACAGAGGCGTTGATCCAACCCGCGACTGCGCTTCCCTACCAGTTGTTCGCCACCATCACCGCGGGCGTCGGAAACGTGAGCGAGGGCTTTGCGTGGGCAACGGCGCTCGTTCTCCTCCTCGTGGTCTTTTCCTTCTATGCCGTCGGCATCGCCTCACGACTGTACTTCCAACGGAAACTCGACTCATGAGCACGACACAAACAGAACGAGAACGCACCGTCGGCGAAACCAAAGAACGAGTAGAACCGGAGTGGACCGAGTACGACTTCGACAATCGAACGAAATTCGCCGTTTCCGACCTCAATGTCTATTACGGCGACGACCACGCGCTCACGGACATCAGCCTCGACATCCCAGAAGAGAGCGTCACCGCATTGATTGGTCCTTCGGGGTGTGGAAAATCGACGTTTCTCCGGTGTCTGAACCGGATGAACGACCGCATCAAGGGCGCGCGCGTCGAGGGAAGCGTCGAACTTGATGGCCGGAACATCTATCGGAACGACACCGACCTCGTGGCGCTCAGAAAACAGGTCGGCATGGTGTTCCAACAACCAAACCCGTTCCCGAAGTCGATTCGTGATAACGTCGCCTACGGCCCGCAAAAACACGGCGACATCGAATCTGGGTTGCTCTCGCGGCTGTTCGGCAGCGGCGGGAGCGAGGAAGAAGACGAACTGGTCGAACGCTCGCTCCGCCACGCCGCGCTCTGGGAGGAAGTCGAAGACCGACTCGACGACAACGCGCTCTCGCTTTCGGGCGGTCAACAACAACGTCTCTGCATCGCGCGGTGTCTGGCGGTCGGTCCCGAAGTGATTTTGATGGACGAACCGGCGAGTGCGCTCGACCCGATTGCGACCGCGAAAATCGAAGACCTCATCGAGGACCTGGCAGACGAGTACACAGTAATCGTCGTCACGCACAATATG
>DASSKS010000201.1:0-13939 GCA_035690245.1 Halococcus sp.
ACGAGCGGAATTGCCACTACCCGCCGCCACCGTGCGCGGAGCGTCGTTTTCGGGCTACGGCCGGTCTTCACCCCGGCGACGATAGTTGTGAAAACGAGACCTACCCCGTAGAGGGCGGTCATCGGCACGGCGACGAGCGACATCGAGAAGGGGTCGGGCGAGCCATTGATGACCGACGCGACGACCGCGATGGCGACGATGGCGTGTCGCCACTTCTCGCGGTAGAATCCCGGTGGGACGACGCCCGCATACACCGTCGCAACCATGACGAGCGGGAGTTCGGCGGCGATGCCCATCGCCAGCGACAGAATGAACACGAACTGTGCCCACTCCACGATGGAGTAGGTGGGCTGGAATCCCGCCGCGAGTGCGTTCGACGCCAAGAACTTGAACAACAGCGGGAACAAGTAGATATAGGCATAGGCAACGCCGCCAGCGAACAACACGAGCGCGAGCAGACCGACCGCCGCAACCGTCAGGCGGCCGTATTTCAGCGTTGGCCAGTAGCCACGGCGCTTGAGCGCATCCCGCGAATAGTAGAACAGGAGTGGCAGCGAGACCAGTGCGCCGACGACGAGACCGATTTTCACTTGCAGAAGGGGAACATCAAAGGGCGTGGTGGCGATGACCTTGGTCTGCCGGGCGACCGCGGGCGACATCTGTCCGAAGAGGTCCGCCTTGAGGAGGTTCCAGACGTACAGCCGCAGCGCATAGAACGTGCCGATGAAGACCACGAAAAAGACGATAGCGACCTTCTGGAGATGAGTCTGGGCCGCAGACAACAGTGCGCCGAGGGTTTCCCGTCCGCGCGCGACCGTGCGGCGAACGTCCTCGTCGGCTCCCGACATTCTACGGTGTGGGTAGCCGACACCCAGTTATCAATCTTGTCTCCCACGATTCCTTTCGCGCGAGAAGAAGGCTTACAACGCTCACGGAAATACCCTCCTACGATGGCCGAATCGACGGAGACGAGTGTCTCGGGCGAACGCGAGACCACGACGCTCGACGACGAGGAGATGCCGCTTGCAGACCACATCGAGGAGATGGTCAAACGCCTCGGCGTCGTGTTGGTGGCGATGGCAGTCGTCAGCGGCATCGTCTTTCCCTTTGCCGACAACCTCATCAACTTCATCTGGTATTCGTTTCTTCCCGGCTCAGTACAGGTCTGTCCGGTTCGGGCAGGCACGGCGTCGAAGGCGGCCTGTCCCTATGTTTACGACCCGCTCGCGCTCATCCTCGCCCGGCTGAAGGCGGCGTCGCTCGCGGGCTTCTTGGTCGCGCTTCCCCTCTTCGTCTATGAGACCTACCGATTCATGCGTCCCGGACTCTATCCGAGAGAACGCCGGTACTACCTCGCAGCAGTACCCACAAGCCTCATCCTCGCGCTCATCGGCGTCGCCTTCGCGTTTTTCCTCGTTTTGCCGGTGATTTTTACGTATTTCCTCGGCTACTCACAGCCCGTCACCGAGATCGCGTTTTCGCTCTCGGATACGTTCGGATTGATGACGCTATTGATGGGGTTTTTCGCGCTCGTCTTTCAGATTCCGCTGTTCGTGATGCTTGCCATCATGATGGGCATCACGACTCGCTCGTGGCTCGCCAGCAAGCGTCTTTACTTCTGGGGGGCCTTTCTCGGGGTTTCGTTCCTGTTCAGCCCCGACCCGACAGGGATGGCCCCGATTCTGGTTGCGGCAACGATGATTGCCTTATTCGAGGGCACACTCCTGTTGCTTCGCTGGACCAGCTAAATTGACTGGGATTCGAATCAATCGAGAGTGATATCGACCCACTCACCGGTTCTCGCCGATTCGTAGGCGGCTTCAGTGACAGCGGTGACGCGGAGGGCGTCGCGGGCGGTCGCCGGCGGCTTACTTTCGTTTTCGATGGCCGTGATGAACGCTTCTGCCTTGTTCACCTGCTCCTCGTGGTCGACATACGGGACGTGTTCTGTATTTTCGCTGTCGATTTCGGTCACCATTCGTGGCTCCCACTGTCTACCGTCAATGGAGACTGCGCCGTCGTCGTCCCAGAGGTGGATGTGCTCGCGGACACACGGCAGGTCGCCCGAAACCGTGACATTCGCAGTCGCACCGTTTTCGAACTCGATGAGTACTACGGCCTCGCTGTCGACACGCCGGTCGTCGTCGGCAAACGTCATCCGAGAAGAAACGGCGGTTGGCTCCAACCCAGAGGTCCAAAGCAACGCATCGAGCAGGTGACTCCCCGTATCGTAGAGCATTCCGCCGCCAGAGAGGTCGGGATTCGTTCGCCACGCATCGCTAAAGCGGGACAGCCAGTTTTGCGTGATTTCTGCGGTTATCCACCGCGGTTTCGAGTCCTGAAATCGCTCGCGCGCCGAGATAAACGCCGGATTGAGGTGGCGTTGATAGCCCACCATCAGCGTTTGGTCGCTTCCTTCTACTCGGTCGGTGATTTCCCGCGCGTGGTCTAAGTCCGTCGCCAAGGGTTTGTCACAGAAGACATGAAGGCCGTGGTCGAGTCCCGAAATCACCTGTTCGTAGTGAAGTGTGTGGGGAGTACCGACGAGAATCGCATCGAGCGATTCGCCGTCCAACATCGCTTTGTAATCGTCGTACAGCGATTCATCGGGAACCGAAAACGTGTCCGCGGCGGTTTCGCGTCTTTCGGCATCGATTTCTGCAATCGCGGTCACCGTCGATTTCGGGTGGTCGTGAAACTGCCCGCCGACCACCGTTCCGATATAGCCAGTGCCGATAAGACCGACTCGCAGCGTCCCTTCGCGTGTCATCGTCGTTATGAACACCGAGCCTCCAATAAACGTGGCGTAATCACCATTCGAACCGCTCGATACTGTCTGTCAAAGGTGCGACCGACCTCAGCACAGAGTCCAGTGAGAACAGTCGATCCGTCTAAAATGAGTCACAGACTACAAATACCGCAAGCCACACGCCTCCCCAGCCGATTCCTTCGTTTGCTTGGCACTCACTTCGTTCGCGCCTCGCTTCACTCAGTCATCCCTCGCACAGTGTCCGCGCTCGGTGCTACGCACACGAGCGCGAGCGCGCGCCACCGCCCAAGAGGCCGGATTTCTGTTCGATGACTTTCGGAAGAATTACGAGATGGTCGCTACTCGACGCCGACCCACTCGCCGCGCTCATCGCTCCGTTCTATGGCATCGAGTACGCGCTGGACGGAGAGGGCAGTCTCGAACGACGGTTCGTAGTTCTCGCCCGCTGCAACCGCAGACAGGAACTCGTAATCCTCGTGGACGAACGTGTGTTCCCAGCCGAGGACGTGTCCCGGCGGCCACCAGTGGGAAATGTAGGGGTCCGTCTCATCAGTCACCAAAATCGTCTCATAGCCACGGTCGTCTCCGCGGAGCACGTCGAGTTCGTTCAACCGTTCGAGCGAGAACTTGAGACTTCCCGCAGAGCCGTGAATCGTAATCGTGTGGTCGTTTTTGTGGCCGTCTGCGACCCGCGATGCCTCGAAGGTCCCCATCGCGCCATTCCCAAATTCGGCCTGTGCGGTGTAGGCGTCGTCAACGGTGACGGACCGCGTTTCATCGCTTCCTTCGACAGGGCGCTCCTCGACGAACGTTTCGAGGTGGCCGCTGATGCGCTCGATATCGCCTGCGCTATCGCCGACCAGAAATCGTGCGAGGTCTATCGTATGCGCGCCGAGGTCGCCGAGTGCGCCGCTGCCTGCCATGTCCTCGTCCATGCGCCACGTCCACGGGTCGTCGGGGTCCGTCCCCCAGTCCTGGAGGTAGCTCCCGCGGACGTGGCGAATCTCGCCGAGTTCGCCCCCATCAATCAGATTTTTTGCATACTGGATGGCCGGGACGAATCGGTAGTTGAAGGCACAGCCAGCAATCGCGGCGCTCTCCGTGGCGGCTTCTGCCATCCGTTCTGCGTCTTCGAGTGTGGGCGCGAGCGGTTTCTCACAAAATACTGGCACATCCGATTCGAGCGCCGCAATCGAGGGGTCGGGATGGATGTGATTCGGCCCGAGATTGTAGAAGACATCGACTTCATCGATAGCTGTCTCCCAGTCGGTTTCGGTGTTCTTGAATCCCAACTGGTCTGCGGCCTCCCCGAGTGCTTCTTCGTCGCGCCCAACGAGCGTGTGGCGTTCGATGTCGGGCGCGTCGGGAAAGAACATCGGGAGTCGCGCGAAGGCGTTCGAGTGAGCTTTGCCCATGAATCGATAGCCGAGGACACCGATTTTGAGTGCCATGCCGGACGTACAGCCGATGTCGTCTTAGTTCTCTGGGTTGGTGATTAGCACCAATCGGCGAGGAACTCGACGACATTCTCAAGCGAGGGATAGGCACGTTCGACTCGCTCGACGGTGCGGCGCACTTCTCGCGGAGTCATCGTCTCCTTGGCGATGAACACGCCAACGTGGCCGGTCATGTCAGTGAAGCCCCTGTGGTCATAGGTGACGACGATGCGGTTTGTATCCCGTCCCGCAGCAATCACCGCCGAATCGGACGCACCCTTTTCCAGAACATCTCCGACTCGCCGCACATCGTGACCGGCAGAATCGAGCGCCGACACGTTGCCGGTTTGACGTTCTCATCGGCCAAAATCCGCATTCAAGCGCGCTCTGCGAATTCTTCTGGGTCAACCGGGCGCTCCTCGCGGATGTGCTCAACTGCATTGCGAGCACGGCGTTCGATTTCTCGAAGTTCCTCTGGATTGTCGAACACATAGGCGAGCGCGACGTGAACGTCCGCAACCGAGACGCTATCGTATCCGGCGGCGATTTCTTCGGGCGTCTCGCCGTTTTCGTAGCGACGGTAAATGTGTGCGACGCCGATGCGCGTTCCATCGAGACGCGGGTCACCGCCGAGTACGTCCGCATCCGTGACGATGGCTCTCATTGCTATTCACTATGCTGGGATAGTATTTAAAGCATCGTCAATCGCCGACTACTCCGCCCAGTAGGCGTCGCCAGGCGTCGTCTCGAACACCGCCCGAGAGAGCACGTCAATCGCTTTCTCCAAGCCTTCACGCGAACTCGTGAGCGAGTCCTCGTGTTCGATGCTCAGCGCGCCGTCGTAGCCAACCATTCTGAGCGTCGAAACCACGTCTTTCCAGTGGGATTCGCCATGGCCGTAGCCCACAGTCCGAAAGAGCCACGAACGGTCTTGCTCCTCGGTGTACGGCGTCGTATCCAGAGTGCCTTTGACCTTCGCCTTCGGTTCGTAGATTCTCGTGTCCTTTGCGTGGGTGTGGTGGATGGCGTCGCCGAGATACCGAATCGCCTCGGGAATGTCGATGCCCTGCCAGTAGAGGTGCGAGGGGTCGAAGTTCGCGCCGATTCTCCCATTGGTGGCTTCGCGCAGGCGCATCATGCCTGTGGGTTCATAGACCAGCATATTCGGGTGCATCTCGATGGCGATATTTACTTCATAGTCGTCGGCGAATTCGGCGATGTCCGCCCAGTAGTCTTCGGCGAGTTCCCACTGGTAGTCGTGGGCCTCTTTGTGTTCGGTGGGCCACGGCGCAATGACCCAGTTCGGCACCTCGTCGTTCGGGCCGCCGCCGGGAAGTCCTGAAAAGGTAGTGACGGTATCGACACCCAACTGTGCTGCCAACTGGATGGCCTCACGGAGTTCGGTATCTGCGTGCGCTGCGTGGTCGTCGTCTGGATGAATCGGGTTGTTGTGGGTCGCAAGCGCGCTGACATGGAAATCGTACTCCGAGAGGAGGTCGTGTAACTCGTTTTGGGCGTCCTCGTCGTCGAGATATTCCTCGCGCGAGAGGTGGTCCTCGCCCGGACTGCCGCCACAGCCGAGTTCGACGGTTCCGACGCCGAGACCCGAAAGGTAGTCGAGAGTTTCATCGAGGGGCTGGTCACCGAGGGGCACAGTGAGTACGCCGACTTCCATACCGCGGCTACGACGAGGGGTGTGAAAACTGCTGTGGCCTCCGCCTAGTCGTGTTCGACCGTCGCGTCCTGTGCGCTGTCGAGTCGAATCGCCCGCCCGGCCTCAGATGAGTGATAAATGGCATCGATGATGCGTTGGACGGTGATACCTTCTGCAATCGTGTTCTGTTCGGGCGGAGTGTCGGTCTCAACACCTTCTAAGAACGCCTCCTGTTCTGCGAGCATGGCGTCGTTCGGGCGGGTCGTCACGTCCGTATCGGTGAGGTGGTCCACCCCGGCGGTACTGCTCTCATAGAGGGTCAAACTGTTCTCGTTGCGGTCGAACAGCGCCCCTGCTTCGGTTCCGCGAAGGATGAACTCGTGATTCGTCGGGCGATTCGTTGCCCACGCGGCTTCGAGGCTCACCGTTGTGCCGTTCGCACACCGGATAAACGCGCTCACCGAGTCATCGACGTTGAAATCGGCTGGACCGAAGTCCTCGCCCATCATCTCGATGTAGGCGTAATCCTCGCGCGAACCGAACCCAGACCGAGTGGTCGCAGACACCTCGACGACTTCTGGAAAATCGAGGAAGTAGAGCGCAAGGTCGATGGCGTGAACCCCGATATCGATGAGCGACCCCCCACCCGAGGCGGTTTGGCTGGTGAACCACGACCCTCTTCCGGGGATGCCCCGACGACGAATGTAGTTCGCTTCGACGTGTCGGGCCGTCCCGAAACGCCCCTCGCGTTGGAAGCTTTTGAGTATCGAGACCGGGTTGGCAAAGCGGTTTTTGAACCCGGTCATGACGAACCCATCACTCTTTTCGGCGGCGGCGGCGATCTGCTCTGCGCTTTCGAGCGAGTGGGCAACGGGTTTCTCCAAAAGCACGTCGAGACCGGCTTCGAGCGCCGCGACGGCGTACTGTTCGTGGAACCGGTTCGGCGTCGCAACGACCGCTGCGTCGGCTTCTGCGAACATCTCCTCGACATCCTCGTAGGCACTCGTCGCGTATGTATCCGCAAAGCGAGTGCGTGCGTCGGCGTCGATATCGACACCGACGAGGTCGGCTCCGAGGTCAACTAGTCTATCGGCGTGAAACCGGCCGATGTTCCCGAGACCAATGATTCCAACCGTTGGAGAGGCAGAGGAGGGCATACTCTCACTACACCGGCCCGGATTGTAAGAATACCGTTCTCCATCCGTCTCGATATGCTCTCTCAACACAACTCTCGCTCTGTCGACGAACTCTCTCGGAGAGCGCGAAACGAAACAAGCCAGTATCACAGCGACGGAAACAGCAATCTTCGTGGTATTCACTGTGCGTCTCGTCGTCACGAACGCATAACTGAAACCAACTGAATCGAACTACTCGATTTCGACCGCCGCGCCGCGCTCGCTCGACCGTTGGATGGCATCGAGAATCCGCTGGACGGCAAGTGCTTGTTCTGCGGTGTTGCGGTCCGGCGCTTTTCCCGTGCGGATGCTCTCGGCGAAGGCGCGCTGTTCTGCTGCAATTGGATTCACCTCTCGGGTTTCGATGTCGGCGTTCACGAAGTGTGGCGCTCCCACGGTGTGGGCTTCGTGAATCGTGAGTTCCTCGCTCATGCGGTCGAACGTCGCGCCCGCCTCGGTTCCTTGCAAGACGAACTCGTCGGTCGGTTCGCGGTCGGCCGCCCACGCACACTCGAACGCGATGGTCTGTCCGTCAGCACAACTCAACAACGCCGTCGCCGAGTCGTCCACATCGAACTGCGCTGGGCCTGCGTCCTCGCCCCACATCTCCAGATAGGCGTAGTCCTCACTGCTGCCGAACTGGCTGCGCGTCCGTCCGAGCACCTCCTCGACCTGTGGAAAGTCGAGGAAGTAGAGCGCGAGGTCGATGGCGTGAACGCCGATATCCACGAGCGACCCGCCGCCCGCAGAGGCCCGCCTCGTAAACCACGAGCCTCTCGACGGGATTCCACGCCGGCGGACGTAGTTCGCCTCGACGTGGGTGATGTCACCGAAGCGGCCCTCGCGCGCATAGCCCTTGATTACCTCGACAGCGGGCAGAAATCGGTTTTTAAATCCCACCAGACAGGTTCCCGGTGCATTGTTTGCAGCGGTAACGATGCGCTCTGCACTGTCGAGTGTGTGTGCGAGTGGCTTTTCGATAAGCACGTTGAGACCGGCGTCGAACGCCTTTTTTGCGTATTCTTCGTGGAAGCGATTCGGCGTCGTAATGATGACGCCATCGACGCCCCGCTCCACCAACCCATCGAGGCTCTCGTGCGTCGAGCAGTCGAAACTCGCCGCGAAGCGCTCGCGCGCCGTCGCATCGATATCGACCCCGCCGACGAGTTCTGCATCAATGTCGGCCATGCGAGTCGCGTGAAACGACCCCCAACTCCCGAGACCAACGATACCCATTCGTACCGATTGCGCCGAATTCATTCACTCGCTTTTGCGTATCGAACGCATATGATTGTTCTGTTATCGACCGTCGAGAACCCGTTTCAGGCCCGTCTGTGCGGTATTTCGCGGCGTTTTGCGCTGTCAGCGGTCGTCGGTTTGTGGTCCGGATCGAGGCTCGACCGGGACCGTTCGACCTCCGTTACCGGGTCGACCCGAACCGAGCTGTCAGTAGAGTTGGCGCTCGCGCTCTTCGCGTTCGCTCTCGCGTTCTGCTTCCTCTTTTTGTCGTTTGCGTCCCCGCCGGTACTGGCGAGCCAGCGGGATGAATCTGTTTTTCATGTCGCGGACGAACGCATAGATGCCGTAGGCCCAGAAGATGAACAGGAACGACACTCCGCCGATATACAGGAGTCCGATGTCCGTGACCATCGTTAATCGTCGGTTTCTGCCTCCGTGCTGGTCGCTCCCTCTACCTGTGTGGGCTGTACCAACCCGTGATGAATCGCCTCGCCCGATTCGGTATCGAACAGATGAATCTTCGAGCGGTCGAGCACCACATGGACGGTTTCATCCGCCGCAATGTCGGTTCCGGGGTCAACGTCCATCAATAACTGACCTTCCGATTCCGGGCCTTCGATATCGGTGTCGGTTTCGCCAGCGAGGAGGAGATAGACGACGATTTCGTCGCCCATCGGCTCCAAGACCTCGGTGGTGGTCTCGATCTCACCGGTCGGGTCGGAAACGGAGTCCACTTCCGAAGCGAGAAAGACATCCTCGGGCCGAATGCCGAGCGTAACGTCCATCCCCGACTCGACACCCATCGTAGTTGGATCGAATTCGACCGTGACGTTCGCCGATTCGAAACCGTTGTCGCCGACTGTACCCTCGACGAAGTTCATCGCCGGCGACCCCATGAAGCCCGCGACGAACAGGTTTGCGGGTTCGTTGTAGCAGGTCAGAGGAGGGTCTATCTGCTGGAGTTCTCCCCCATTGATGACCGCTACCCTGTCGGACATCGTCATCGCCTCCTCTTGGTCGTGGGTGACGTAGATGGTCGTGGTTTCGAGTTCCTTGTGGATACGCTGGAGTTCGGTCCGCATATGCACCCGGAGTTTGGCATCGAGATTCGCCAGCGGTTCGTCCATCAAAAACGCATCAGGCTCGCGGACGAGCGCCCGCGCGATGGCGACGCGCTGGCGCTGTCCTCCAGAGAGTTCGTCGGGTTCGCGCTCGGTCATCCCCTCCATCTGGACGATTTCGGCGGCGCGCTCGACGCGCCTGTCGATTTCGTCGTCATCGAACTTCCTGAGTCTGAGTCCAAACGAGATGTTGTCTTTGACGTTCATGTGGGGAAACAACGCGATGTTCTGAAACACCATTGCGATGCCCCGGTCTTTGGGCGGCAGGTTCGTCACCTCCCGGTCGCCAATCGAGATGGTGCCATCGCTCGGAATGGTGAGTCCGGCAATCGTTTCGAGGGTAGTGGATTTCCCGCACCCAGACGGGCCGACGAGCGTGATGAACTCGCCGTCCGTGATGTCGAGATTCATGTCGTCGACCGCGACGACATCGCCGTAGCGCTTCGTGACGTGTTCGAGTGTTACGTTTGCCATAGTTACTCCTTGAGTGCGCCGCTTGTGAGACCGCTCACGATTCGTTCTTGGGCGACGACGACGAGTATCGCCACCGGCAACACCGCGATGATGCTCGCCGCCGCCATCAGGTTGTACTGTGTCGTATGTTGGGTCTGATATTTTACGAGACCATACAGCAACGGTGCCCAGTCGGTGTAGTTACCGCTTGGCACCATCAACTGCGAGAAGAAGAACTCGTTGTACACGTAAATAAACGTCAGTACGGCAGTTGTAGCGACGCCCGGAGCCGAAAGCGGCATGATCACCCTGAATAGCGCACCGAGGCGCGTGGTGCCTTCGACTCGGGCGGCGTCTTCCAAGCCGTCTGGAATCTGGGAGTAAAAGGTAGTGAGAATAAAAATCGAAAGCGGCATGAAGAGTGCGGTGTAGGGTGGAATCAACGCGGCGGGCGTCCCGAGCAACTCAGGACTATGGACGCCGAACAGGACGATGTTGCCGGTGAAAAACCTGAACAACGGCAGGAAAAACGCCGCTGGTGGGAAGTATGAGATAGCGAGCACGATAAGCATGAGCGGCAGCCGTCCCGGAAAGTCGAGGCGACCGAAGACGTAGCCCGCGAGGCTTGAGAGAATCAAGACGATGATGGTGGTTCCGAGCGCGAGCAGGAAGCTGTTGAGCATATAGAACTGAAACGGCACGATTTGGAACACCTGAACGAACGCTCCGGGGTTGAATCCGTTCGGGACGAGCCCCATGTTCAATAGTGCATCGCCCGGCGTGAGCGCCACCACGAGCAACCAGTAAAAGGGAAACAGCGTCGTAATCATGAAGAATATCATGGCGACGTAGAACATCGCCCGGTAGACCTTTCGGGGGTTTCGTATCGCGCCTTGTACCCACCGCGTGAACGGACCGTCGTCCGTTTCGCGGGTGCTCTCAGTTTCGGTCGCCATCTACAGTCCCTCCTGTGCGTAGCGGTAGATATACACCGAGACGAACGCCGCGATGATGACCGCCGTGACGAACGCGATGGCCGCAGACGACCCGAGCCGATTTCCCTCGAAGTACGTCGAAACCACGAGACACGAAAGCGACGGCAGGGTCGAACACCCAGAAACGGTCTCGATCAATCCATAAATGCGTAGCGCCGCCATCGTCCGAAACAACAACGCTATCAATACCGTGGGAAGGATGAGCGGCCACGTTATCATCTTGAACTGTTGCCATTTAGTCGCTCCCGAGACTTTCGCCACGTTGTAGAGGCTTCGGTCCACGCTCTGGAGACCAGCGAGGATGAGCAGCGCCATGAACGCAGAGGTCTTCCAGACATCGGCGATGATGACGATGAGCAACGAACTCGTGGCGTCGTTCAGGGGAGTCGTGGAGACGAGACCCCAATCGTGGAGGATGGGCGTTGCAAACCCGAGCGTCGGCTGAAACAGGAGAAAAAATATCATCCCTTGAATGACGATTGGCACCGCCCACGGAAGGATGATGACGACGCGCGCCCACCGTCTCCCCCGAAAATCCTGATCGAGCACGAGCGCCTGTCCGAGACCGATGACCGTCTCGAAGGCGACGCTGATGACCGTAAACACAATCGTCACGATGAGCGCGCTCTGCCACGGCTGGCTCAAATCGAGAAACGGCCGCGGGAGGATCGTTTCCCCAGTGAACAGCGAGACGTAGTTCTCGAATCCCACGAACCCGCCCGTGCCGACCGCTCCGAGGGTGTCCGCGTGAAACGAGGTCCAAAACGTTTCGAGGAGCGGCCAGAACGCGACACCTCCTAGAACGATGAACACCGGCACGAGCAACAGGTACGCGAACTGGGTTTCGCTCAGGTTCGACTGCCAGTCCACGAGGAATCGGTAGGGCGCGGACCGCCTGCTCCCCTCGGTGCTCATTGTGATGAGTTCTCGATTTTCTTGAGTCTACTTTCGAGTGTGTTCAGCCCGCTTTTCACCGACTTCTTTTGAGCGGCGATGGCGTTCACCTCTTGGTAGGTGGCTTTCGATTCGGAGGGCCAAACCACCGTAACGGGACGCGGGACCGCGTTCTTGCCCGCTACCTTGAATGTATCGAGATATCTGCCAGTTGGTTTCACCTTCCGTGCCGCTTTCGTATCCAACAGTTTCGTCTTCGGCGGCAGCCAGCCGGCGATCTCGAATATCCCGAGTTGGACCTCGTCTTTCATCTGGGTCTTGATGACCTCCATCACCGCCTCTTTGTTCTCCGTGTTCGGGTTCACAGTGGTGTGCCACCCGCCGAGCGCGGGCGACGTTCCGCCGACTCCCTTCTGGGTGGGGCTTCCCTTCGCGTAGGGAAGCGGCATGACGCCGTAGCTTTCCGGTGAGGCCCACTTCGCTTCCTCGTAGTTGAGCGGAATCACATACGGCCAGTTGCGGTGCATCACCACGTTCCCCGCCGCGAACGGTTTTCGGGAGGTCTCTTCGGTCCACGTCAGCACCTCGGTCGGGGCGATCTTCGAATAGCTGGACAGTGCCTCAGGGTCTTTCTCCCCGTGAATGAACGTCCGTACCATCCGAAGCGCTTGTTGAACGGGTTCTTTCGCTATCGTGACCGGGCGTTTGCCGACAGGCCCAAACAGGTTGTCCATGCTCCCGAAGTACGCGCCACCCCACGAACTCAAGAACTCGTTGAAATCACAGCACGCAAGCCCGACGTAGGCGTCGAACTGAAAGGAATACCCCATGTCGGTGTTCGTCTGTTTCATCACGTCGCTCGTGATTTTATTGAACTGCTTCCACGTCATCGGAGTGCTTGCCCAGTTCTTTTTGTCGGGCTGATACCCCGCTTTCTTCACGAGGTCCTTTCGGTAGTTCATCGTCGGCAAGTCGGGGTACAACGGCACTCCGTAGATGTCGCCGGTGTCGGGGTTCTTTGTGGTCTGAACGCTCGCGTCGAAATACTCGTTGTTGATCTCCTTGAGGTTGTCTTCTGGAAGCTCATTGGAGAGGTTCATGATCTGGTCGCGCACGATGAACGGGATGGTCCACCCACAGTCCATCATGAACATATCAGGACTCGACTGGCCGGCGTTCAGGAGCTGTTGATACGTCTTCTGCCGGTTGCCAGTCTTTTCGCTTCCACCGCTGAGTTTGAGCGTGATGTCCTTCGAGAGACCGTTGTCGTGGAACAGCTGTGTGATTTTATCGCCGTTTTCCTGTGCCATCGTCGGGTCGAATCCCCACGTGATGGTTGCACCGCTGCCGCCACCGCCACCACCGCTGCCGCCATAGATACAGCCGGCCAGTCCAGCCGCCACACCCGATGCACCCGCTGCCTTCACGAACGAACGCCGCGATACGCCGCTTCGACCGCCGTCGTGCTGACTAGTATCACCCATACTTCTACGTGGAGGTAATTGGTGTACTTATAACTACTGGGTTTACAACGGTTGTTGTAAACCGAAATCGTGGTCTCGTCCGCGGTCAGCAAATAGCACTGAGCGATTCGATTGTAATCGTCGTCGCTTCGATTGGTTCGAGGATAGCACCCCACCCGCCGATGGTGTACTCTCGAATCCCGTCGTCGAGCGTAAGCGTCGCCCTGCCGGCGAGTTGGACGAGCGACGCCGCCTGCTCGTCGATGGAGTCGCCCGTATAAAACGTGTCCACGATGGTCCCGTGAAGGTCGTACTCCTCGCCGGTTTCGGTGTCGTGTCCCTCGATATGCGCCTCGACAGTGCTCTCTCCGAGAAGCGGTTCGAGGTCGCGGATGCACTCTCTGATATCGACGTAGCGAATCGGTGGCGACGTCGGGCGCGTCGAATGAATCGGTTCGAATATCTCCCAGAGACAGCTCAAAAAGTACCAGTGAAACACGTAGGCGTGCGTGCGGTCGTCAACGAGCACGCCGTACTGGCTCATCGAGCGCGCGTGAGGCGCAAAACACACCTGTGTGCGGTCGATGATGGCGAGAAACGGTGACGGCAGCGGGCGGTGGCGCGCCTCGGTACACGTCCGCGCGAGCGCCGTCTCCGTGGGCAGGTCGGCTTCGTTCTCTGGATTCGTGTTCAGCGAGAGGCGTATGTTCACGCCGTTTTCGTGCGCGGTCTGGAGTGC
>DASSKS010000202.1:0-5205 GCA_035690245.1 Halococcus sp.
CGAACGCCCTCACGGGCGTCGCCGTCCTCTCTCGGTCCCAACAGTCACTATCCGCCGTCCCTAACGTCTCATCGAGCAGGTCGCTGAGTTGCATCAACAACCAGCTCTTCGACTTGCTCACTCTTAACTAGACAGCGCCCCTCATTTCGTTGTTCTGGATTTCGAACCCGAGTTGGCAAAAATATCTGTCCATTCAGTCGGAATACTTTCAGGCAGTCATGGAGCGATTCGAACGCGAGGGAGTCGAGATGTCGCCTGACCTCCTCGAACTGACCGGCGGTCTTGACGCGGACGGCGAATCAGTGGCCACCGTTCAAACCGATTACCGCGACTGACCGAGAGCAGTCGTCGGGTTGTTCGAGACACTATCGCGGTGTTCGTGGTGCTGGCAGCCGTTTCTCGGAACGCGGACTGTGAGACGCTCGGCCCGATGTCGTCAGCGGGGGTCTTCGGGTTCGAACTCGGTTTCCGCCACCAGTGGACGGATCAATAGGTAATGGATGCCGACCAATGCGACGACGGCGAGCACGATGAACAGTCCGCCGATGGGAGTGGAGATGAGACCGAGTGAAGCGATGAGCGTCGTGGCACAGGCGGCGGGGTGGCCCATTTCCGTGACAACCATGACAATCGTTGTCAGTACCATAGCGACGACGCTGCTCGCCGTGAGACGGAGGAGGTCCGACGCAAACGGGGATGAGGTGGCCCCCAAGAGTTCGAGACTGTTGAGTCCGGGCGCGAACAGATAAAACCCGATCAGCCCGCAGACGACCGCGATCAGGTGGCCGCCGATTACCTGCCGTGGGTCGCTCTCCGCACCGCCATCGCCCACGGCGAGCAGATACGCCGACGGACCTAAACTGGGAAAGAGAAACGGTCTCGCCGTCGCCCACGCGATCAATCCGAGCACGACGAAGTGAATCCCGACGTATATACCCGTTTCGACGGCGTCGCGGATCATCGATTGACGCTTCGTATGTGTGGTTGTTTGTTATACGCATGGATTCCGATCCGGTGTTTCCGCTTGACGCCGGTTACAGGTATGTTTTCGTCCGTTTTGCGTGGCTTTCACGAGTTGACCGACGGCGGGATGATCGAGAGACGAACGTGTCTACGTCGATATCGGCGAATGTGAGGCTGTGACGGTGACGCTCGTCGGAATCAACCTGTCCAAGCCCAAAGTCAGAGAACGTATCCCCCCATGTTGCTGTCCAAGCGTGAGCGCCGATGACGATGGCGGTGCAGTACGCTGATACTCGACGAACCGCACCTCCACTGTGACCGGCTGGTTCGTGACCGCGTTGATTCGTCGTTGAATCGTTTCCGATAACCGTGGATAGTTTTCATCGGCCGGACGACCGACGACCACGGTCACCGACCCACTCGCTCCAAACAAGCTTCCAGTGCCGTAAGCGACATTCACCTGCCCGAGTTCGAGTTGGTCGTACTCGGGTTCGGTAAACACCTCGTTGACGTTCTGGTTGACCGTTCGAGAGAGCGTGAAGTACTGATACATACTGAAAACTGTTATAATCAGAATTGCAACCAACACGACGGCGACCGCTACATAGAGAACCGTGGAGAAGTCGAACGAGAGGTTGTCGATGACATCGCCGAAGATAAACGACCGATAGTCGAGCGCCCAGAGGGCGACGAACGCGGTGAGATTGATGAGTATCACGTTTGCGAGAAGCAACGCGAGCGCACCGAGCGCCAGCGACGGATTGCCCCAGACGAGCGCGATTCCCGCGGTCGCCGCGGCGGGGACGATAGCGGCGGCGACCGCGACGCCGATGATGGCTTCCGAAAGGTCGCCCACCAGCGCGAGTGCGCCAGCGGCCCCGACGACGACCGCAATCGTCAGCGCGAGCACCGTTGGCGTTGCGAAGCTGCTGACCTGTCCGATGCGGGACACCGTGATCGCGGGCGGGAGGACGAACCCCCATCTGAACAGGAGACTGGCCCCGACCGCACTGACGATGACGACGACGAGTCCCAGCAGTTGCGATTTGACGCCCTCCAACGCAGACGCGGGGTCGTTGCTCACTGCACCGACGCTCGCCGAGAGCGACGCACCGGCAAACGGGGAGATAACCATCGCCCCGACGATGATGGTCGCCGAATTGAGCAGGAGACCGGCGGTCGCAACCACCGCGCTCATCGCGGCGAAGATGACGAACCTCGGCGTCGCCGGACTCATCTCTCGTGCCTGCGTCCGAAGTTCCTCGTGAGCGATGTCTTCGTCGTCGGAGTCGTCCGAATACCGCTCTTCGAGTTCTGCGAAGCGGGGCGTCGTCGCGGTCTCGATCTCGGTGACGATGGTGAATGCGTCCTCGTCGAGTCCGGCGTCGTGGAGATTGGCGAGCAGGTCCTCGACCGCGCCGGTTGGGAGCGGAACGTAGATGCTTGAGGCGTTCTTGCCGCCTGCGTCGTCCGCGATGGCGTAATCCATCCCTTCATCATTGAGCATCGCAACGACGGTCTCCCGTGACTCGTCCGGGACGAGGGTTTGTACGAGGCGCATACTCCTCTCGTGGGAGAGTAGCAACAGGCAAGAATCTGTTGTGATGGTTATGAAGACTATGGACCGACTTCGCCGGCCTACGCTGTCAAACGAGCAGTAAACCAGTGATTCTCTCTTTCCTTCGTGGATTTACAGTGTAGTCCCACAGCATTACTCTTCTTCTAGGTCCTTTGATTCGAACTCGAATATATCGTTACTGGATAGATGATGGATTTGCGTGCGACGACGAGTATTACGACAACAATATGATATTTATAGCGTCAGAGAGATGAGACCAAGCCGAGCGAAACGATGAGCCACACAGAGAGCGGTAGGCATATGGACGACCGTTCGATGGAAAGGACCCGTTTTAGTAGGTTCCACAAATCGGGTGATACATGGCCACGTCTTCGTTTGACAGTCAACACTCAATCGCCACCTCATCGACGCCAGCGGCGGCATTTCAGGACGTTCCGAGAAACCGTCAGAGACGGGTGTTTTTTCGGCTCTCTGAAACAGTACAGCAGTCCATCGTCGAAGACATGAGCCAAGACCAGTTGCATCAATTTGTTTGTCAGATCAATCCAGATGAGGCGACGGATGTCCTCGGACTGGCTGACGAGGAAACGCAGGCAGTGATTCTCCAGCGTCTCGATGAGGATCATCGGGAGAGGATCAGATTTCTCCTTGAGTTCGACCCGGAGAGCACTGCGGGCATGATGAATCTCAATTACATATCACTCGACGCTGACAGTAGTTTCGGTGATGTCGCCCAGCGTGTCCGCCGCTATGAGGAACGGACCGGCCGGTTCCCGACGGTCTTCATCACTGACGGCGACGAGCTACTGGGTGAGTTGTCCAGTCAAGCGTTGGCGATGGCCGACCGGGAGTCAGTCGAGGTTACTGACCACATCCACGAGACTCCAACTGTCAGGTACGACAGGCCCGATACGGACGCGCTCACGGTCTTCAGAGCCAATCCCGAGAGTACGGTTGCGGTTCTCGATACCGATGACAGCATTCTCGGGGTCATCGACGCGGACGACATTCTTCGGATTATCGATGAAGAGGCCAGCGAAACACTCTACGAGTTCACCGGCGTCGCCGAAGAGGAGAGCGTCCTCGATGGTCCTCTCACAAAGGTCCGCAGTCGGTACAAGTGGCTCATTATCAACCTCGGAACGGCGTTCATGGCTGCGGCCGTTGTCGGGCTGTTCGAGAGCACTATCGCGGCACTTGCGGTGCTGGCAGCGTATATGCCGGTCGTCGCCGGGATGGGTGGGAACGCAGGTACCCAGACGATGGCCGTGACCGTCCGCGGCATCTCCCTTGAACAGGTCTCGCTTGCGACCGGTACGCGCGTCATCGTCAACGAAATCGCCGCGGGTGCCGCGAACGGCCTTATCACCGGCGTGCTCGTCGCTGTCATCGCCACGGTATTCAATCAGAGCCCGCTCTTGGGGTTAGTCATCGGCGTGTCGATGGTGTTGAACCTGATCATCGCCGGATTCTTCGGTGCTCTCATCCCGCTTGTTCTCGACAAGCTCGGCCAGGACCCAGCAACGTCGGCAACCATCTTCATCACTACCGCGACCGACGTTCTGGGTTTTTTTGTCTTCCTCGGGCTGGCTCAGGTCGTCCTTCTGTAAGTGGTGGTTCGGCTTCGGCGATCTCCTCTCTCGAATACCAATGGTTCCCGGCCGCAAAGGAACCAGTGTAATGTCCGAGGAAACCCTCTATGCGTTCGGGCAGACACAGAGTCGTAGGGAAATCGCGGCTGACCTTCGATTGCTCGCTGCTCAACTCGACGGTGGCGATGAAGTGACGTTTACTAGTGAAGAACAGACAGTAGTGGTGACACCGGCCGACCGACCGACGTTCGAAATCGAGATCGAACGCGACCGACCGGATAATGCGGAGACCGGCGAGCTGAGCATCGAACTCGAATGGTTCGAGAGCGCAGCAGACGAGGACCCACGGTGTCGGCCGACACGATACCGGCCGATGAAGAGGAGGCGACGACAGCTTCTGACCGCGAAGCCGAAGCGGTCGAGAGCCGCAGTCGATTCCACTTGTATCGGGATCGGGCTGACGAGTGGCGCTGGCGGCTCGTCCGTCACAACGGTACCATCATTGCCACGAGCGGTGAGGGGTACTCCTCGCGTCGGAACGCCGAGAAGGAAATGCAGAGCATGGTGAAAAATGCACCCGAGGCTGAAACTCTGACGGATGACTGACCCTCGCGATAAGACGCACAACGATTAAGCCGTGTTCGGGCGAAGAGTATGGATATGTCCATGCAGCAACCGGCCGACCAGCCGTCGTTTCACATCGAACAACAAGAAGAACCGTCGTCGGAGACACTCATTGCCGGGTTTTCGACGTTCGGTCTCGCCGGGCTCACCGCCGTCGATTACATCGTGGATCAACTCGAACTCGAAGAACGCGGCCATATCACCGTCGATCAGCTACCGACGATCACCCCCTTCGAGAACGGAACGCCGCGCCATCACACCCGGTTTTTCTCGCACGATGACCGCGATATCACCGTACTGGTCGGCGACCTGTTCATTCCACCATTCGCGGCGGAGGCGTTCAGCACGGCACTTTTGGAGTGGACGACTGAAAATGACATCACGGAAGTCACAGTCTTATCGGGAGTCCCGATCCCGCATGGACCGGACGGCCATCAGGTATTCTAC
>DASSKS010000203.1:0-3221 GCA_035690245.1 Halococcus sp.
GTTCAACGGTCGAAACGAACCGCTAGAAGTGATAGCGACCGAACGCTATTCCGTAACGCTGGTCGATTCGCAAGACAACGAGTACACCATCTCACAGAACCTCCAGACCGGGAACTGGAACGTCCACCAGCGCCTCTGGCACGTACAGATAGCAAGCGAGTCGTAGCCCATACTGTCTCTCTCCCGGTACGGGTGGAAGATCACTGATAGAAACCTGTGAAAGCGTGGTGGTGATTCGTGCTCTCAGGATGGCTTGGCGACGTCACCGCGATCCGCGACGCGAGTCCCGTCCCTGAGCGTATCGGGGTCGATATCGATGTCGAAACACTCGTTCGGCACCGATACCGTGACGCACGTATTGGGGAGGTCGACAATACCGGCGATGCGGGTCTCGATGGGTATCGTACAGAGGAGGAAGTAGGCCTGTTCGCGCGTGTAGCCGAAGTTGGTCAGGTAGTCGATAGCGTCGAGGCAGGCGCGGCGCATCCCGATATTGGCGTTCTTGTAGTGTTGAGTGCCGTCCTCGTCGACTGAGTAGCCCTCGAAGACCACGTAGTCAGAGAAATCGGGGTCCTGATACCCTGGCTTGAACATGGCGTAGTCAGTCCCCATCGTTTCGACGCCGTTCTTGATGACATCGACTT
This sequence comes from Halococcus sp., assembly GCA_035690245.1. Lineage (GTDB taxonomy): Archaea > Halobacteriota > Halobacteria > Halobacteriales > Halococcaceae > Halococcus. The sequence goes on from DASSKS010000203.1 coordinate 645, forward strand.
GCAGGTCGAGAAAGCCTGCCATTTCGATTGCTCCGCAGAATGTGATCTCTCCATCGCCCTGTGAGAAGTGCAGGTCGCCAACCACCAGATTCGCTCCCTCAACGAATACTGGGATGTACACACGTGACCCGCGGCTGAGATTCTTGATGTCACAGTTGCCCGCGTTTTCTCGCGGCGGAATGGTCCGGGCGGCTTTCTCCGCTGCCTCGTCGACCTCATCTTCATTCATGTCTCCCAATAAGACATCGTTCGGCTCCGGCGGGAGTGCGAGTGGTGGCTCGTCGCCACGAGTCTCGTGGTTCACTGCCGTCTCGTGCTCTGGACCCCGGTCGATGAGTGCTTGCTCGCGCTCGTTCCACGCTTCGAGGAGTTCGTGCGACGGTGCAGTACCCATAATTCCCGGATGGGCGAGTCCGGGGAATCGGACGTCCTCGATGTGTCTGGACGACGCATAGGCACCATTGAGGTCCCAGATGGTTTTTCGCGCCTCCGGGAAGTGGTCCGTAAGGAACCCACCACCGTTCTCCAGGTCGAAGATGCCGGTAAAGCCCCACTCGTTGTCCTGGAACGGGCCGAGGTCGAGGATATCGACCACCAACATATCGCCGGGTTCGGCACCTTTGACCTCTATCGGCCCGCTCAGATGGTGATTCGGATCGAGGTCCATGTCCCGAATGTCATTCGCGCTGTCGTCGTTGTTCACCTGATTCCCCGTCCAATCGATACATTCGACGCGGAATACATCCCCTGGCTCTACGCTTGCAACCGGTGGTACGTCGGGGTGCCACCGGTTGACGATTGGGTCTGGTTGATCTTCTGGGTCCGTATCGACGTCAACCTCGAATACAGTTTCTGGCATGGTACACGCCCACACTCATCACGAGAGCGTTTATAGTTAATCAATAATAATTGACATACTATTGGAGAGTTCATGAGTTCGGTCCCAACAACTCTCCAGATTGATTCGGCAACTGCTGTTTAGGGCGAGGGAGCTTGCAACTGGTGTATCCTCAAAGTGAAATACAACGGGCGAGAGAGCGACCATATGAGCCAGACCACGGAGAAACGGCTTCGAACGCTAGAAATAGTTCTCCTCATCGGCGTTGGTGGGTTCGTCGGTGCGAGCCTCAGAAACTTCCTCGCTCTCGTGATTCCAGGACTTGGTGGGACTTTCGCTGCGAACATCCTCGGATGTCTGGCCCTCGGGTTCCTTTCCTACGAGGCTGAGCTTGTCGGCATACTCAGGGCGGAGACAGGCTACGTCGCCTCAACAGGCTTTCTCTCCTCGCTCACAACGTACAGCACGTTTGCGCTGGAGACAGTACAGGCGGCTCCGATACTCAGTGTTGTAAACATCGTCGCAAATTATGGCGTTGGCTTTGCGGCTGTCCTTGTGGGCCGAGTCGCTGCAAAAGCCATTGAGGTGGAGTAACGATGGTGAATCCAGCTTACCTCGTCGGCGCGGGTGCAACTATCGGAGCACTCCTCCGGTTCGGCACCAATCAGTACGTGAGCGGTATTGTCGGCGCTCGAACATTCGGGTATGGGACGTTCACTGTCAATGTCATCGGAAGCTTTGTTCTCGCGTTCATCACGTTTCTCGGAGCAAGCGATGCCGTCCTTTACACCGTCGGGACGGGTGCCTGCGGCTCATATACGACGTTCTCTTCGTTTTCCGTGGATACGGTTCGACTCTGGGAAGGCGGCGACCACTTGCTTGCCGGGTGGTACGCTACCGTAAACCTGCTCGGAGCACTCGCCGCCATCGGAGTAGCAGGCGGAGTGGTGGGCATCGTTGGGTGACGACTATTTGACCATTGATGACTGCTCGCCGTGGTCAATTGGATGGGAGCGAAGCTGCCGTTCATATAAATTTATATTTTGATATGAATGAATGATCCATCTGTCTGCCTTCAGAAAGTAGCCAGTCAGGCGAGGATTCGTTGCGGGTTCTCGTAGACAACCTGTCTTATTGTCTCACTAGCAATCCCTAAGCGATACAGCTCAAATATCGTCCGTTTGAACGAGAAGACATCCGTTCGAAGGATCCCTGCGCTGTCGGTCTCGACGAGCACCCGGTCGGGACCGTACTCCTCGATGACCGCAGCGACATCTCTAGGCGTGACGCCAAGCAGCCACGGATAACTGACCGTGAAACTCAGATAGCAGTCCGTGTTCTCCATGACGTAGGGAACGATCCGCCGGTCTGCGTGCGAGAGGACCAACCGGTCGTCGGCAAGTCCTGCTTCGTCCTTCAGTTCGATATCCAATTCCGTCGCGGCCTGTTTCACGTTCTCCGCATCCAGCACCGCGTCCTGCTGTAAGCTCATGTCCAGTTCATACCCCGGAATTGTTCCCCGGTCGCGGAACGGGAGGTCGACATCTTCGAGGGCTTCGAGGTTCGGCGGCGTATGTGTGACCGCTGGGAGACCGTGATCGGCTGCGATCTCCATCTGTCGTCGCATGACGGTCTTCTGGTCGTCGAGGCTCCACCGAGCGGCGTGCTGTGCCGGAACGATTCCGATCTCGCCCACAGCAGCCACTTCCTCCAGCGAACAGTACTTGGGCATGGTCTCA
>DASSKS010000204.1:0-2720 GCA_035690245.1 Halococcus sp.
TCCCTCGGTGAACTTCATGATGTTACCCTTGTGAACCAAGGTCACGGAATCGCGGTCGTTGTCGAGCGCGTAGTCGATGGCCATCCTGACCAGTCGTTTGGTGCCGAACTCCGAGATGGGTTTGACGCCGATTCCGACAGGCCCGTCGTGAATCGAGTCCTCGAAGCCCATTTCGTTCTCGACGAACTCGCGGACTTTTTCTGCTTCGTCGGTGCCGGCCTCCCATTCGATACCCGCGTACACGTCCTCTGTGTTCTCCCGGAAGTTGACCATATCCATCGCGTCGGGGTTTTTCACCGGAGAAGGAACGCCCTCGATGTGGAAGGTCGGGCGCATATTCGTATAGAGGTCGAGACGCTTGCGAAGGCCGACGTTCAGGCTTCGATAGCCGGACCCCACTGGTGTCGTGAGCGGACCTTTGATACCGACTTTGAACTCACGGAGCGCTTCTAAGGTATCGTCCGGGAGGTTCTCGTCGTAGCGGTCGCGGGCGCTCTCGCCGGCATAGAGGCGCATCCAGTGAATCGCTCTGCCGGTGGCTCCTGCGGCGGCGCTGAGTACCTTCTGGGTGGCTGGTGCGACATCGGTGCCGATGCCGTCGCCATGAATGATCGGAATGATGGGGTCGTTCGGTGCGTCGAGGTTGCCATCCGTGGATTCGATTTTTTCTCCCTCGCTCGGCACGTCTACCTGCTCATAAGACATACCGGATATTCACTCGGACGTGCTAAAAGGTCTGCTGTTCATCCGCGGCCCGGCGTCGGGTGTGCGGTTCGTGAGGGTTATGCGGGCGGGCGCTGAGTTCTCCCTGTGCAACTCATCGTTCATGGCGGTGCGGGCGGCGAACCAGAAGAACCCGGGAAACGACAGGCCGTTCTCGACGAGGCCGCGGCGGCTGGAACGAACGAGGAAACGCCCATCGAAGCGGTCGTTAGCGCCATAGAAATACTCGAAACCAACCCTCGATTCAATGCTGGCATCGGTGGAGCACTCCAGTCAGACGGAGTCGTCAGAACCGATGCGGGAATGATGACCGACGACCGACAGGTAGGCGCGGCCTGTTCGATGCCCGGCGTCTGCCACGCCGCCGATGTCGCGCGTCTCGTGATGGAAGATACTCCTCACATACTCCTCGCTGGCAACCACGCCGTCTCGTTAGCTGAGGAGTTCGGCATCGAAACCGACGTAGACCTCACGACCGACCGAACGCGCGAACGGTGGACGGAGTGTAATCCACCAGAGGAAACCCCAGAGCGACTCGATTGGGTGCGCGAACAGTTCAGCGGGTCGGATACGGTGGGTGCGGTCGCCGTCAACGAGGGAGCGGTTGCGGCAGCGACTTCGACAGGCGGGCGGTGGTGTGCGCTCGCCGGTCGAGTGGGCGATGTTCCACAGGTCGGGAGCGGATTTTATGCCTCGCCTGCCGGTGGGGCGAGCGCGACCGGCGCGGGTGAGGACATCGCACGAGTAACGCTCTCGCGGCTGGCCGTCGAGTATCTCGAAGCCGGCGATAGCCCGCAAGAAGCCGCCGAGTGTGCTATCGAGGAATTCGAGGAACTGACCGGCTCCACGGCGGGCATCATCGTCCTCGATAGCGAGGGACGGGCGGGCAGTGCGTACAATTCGGCGGCGATGCAGACGAGTGGCGAGTTCTAAGGCGGCAGACCTTTGGCCCGAACAGCCCAAAACGAGCTATGAGCGACGTAGACCTCTCGTCTGAAAAGTACGAAAAACACCGCGAAGCAGGCGAAATTCTCGCACAAGTACGAGAAGAGACCGCAGAGCGCGTTGAGGTCGGCGCGAAGCATCTCGACGTAGCCGAATGGGCAGAGGAGCGCACCCGCGAATTGGGCGGCGAACCGGCGTTTCCCGTAAATATCTCCATCGACGAGGAGGCTGCTCACGCAAGCCCGAGCATCGATGACGATTCGACGTTCGGCGAGGAGATGATAAATCTGGACATCGGGGTTCACGTCGATGGCTGGCTCGCTGATACCGCTATTACTGTGGACCTCTCGGGACATCCAGACCTCAAAGAAGCGCCCGAAGCCGCGCTTGGTGCCGCGCTCGAACTGGTCGAACCCGGTGTTCAGACCGGCGAGATTGGAGCACGAATCGAGGAGGTCATCGACAGCTATGACTACAACCCGGTGGTGAACCTCACCGGGCACGGGCTGGCGCGCTGGGAGCAACACACTCCCCCGAATATTCCGAATCGCGCAGTGAGTCAGAGCGCCGAGTTGGCAGTGGGCGACGTGGTCGCTATCGAGCCGTTCGCTACCGATGGCAGCGGCAAAGTAGGAGAGGGCAGCAAAGAGGAAATCTTCGCGCTCGAACGCGAGCAGTCGGTCAGAAATCGGGACGCGCGCGAAGCACTCGACCAGATTACCGAGCGATTCCGGACGCTTCCGTTCGCTACCCGCTGGCTCGACGTCGAGCGGCCCGAGATGGCGCTGCGCCGACTCGAACGACAGAACATCGTCCACAGCTATCCCGTGCTCAAAGAAGACGACGGCGCGCTCGTCAGTCAGAAAGAGCACACGGTGATTGTGACTGAAGACGGCTGTGAAATCACAACCCAGAACTGAGGTGGCCAGCCGGTGCGGCTGCGGTGCGGGGCGGTCCTCGGCGGATGAAGGGCGAGCACCCGTAGGGTGCGAGGGCTTCGGCGGTGCTGTGCGGTTGCGGAACGGTTAGCAGTTGTACCGCGAACGAGGCCG
>DASSKS010000205.1:0-3100 GCA_035690245.1 Halococcus sp.
CAAGCGGCGCATATTCTCCCGCCCGCCGGTGATGCCGGTATAGAGGTGCGTATGGTGGTCGGGACCGAACTCGTCCTTGAGAAGTGAGAGATACCGACAGGTTTTGTCGAGGGCTTCCTGTGGCTCGCCGCCGGTGATGGACGTTCCCAAGGCGTTCATCCGGTGGGCTTCCTCGATAACGTCGCTATCGTGCTCGACGAGGCGTTCGTTTGCATATACGTCGGTGACGTTCTTTCGATTCTTGCCGAGCGGACAGTAAAAACAGTCGCGCTGGTCGCAGTAGCCATAGACGAAGAGTACCATCTTCCCGCCTTTCGCGCACTGTTCACAGCCCTTCGAAATCACAGTTATCGATACTCAGGCGTCAATCCTCAAAAGACACTCGTTTGCCCTATTCCTGTTCAAGGTAGTGGCACAAGACCGCCTCTTCATAGAACTGTCGCGCGTCGGCAGGGTTATTTGGCTTTCTTCGAGTGCTGTCTGGAACCATCGGTGCGCCGGTGTTTTCGGTGTCTGTGTACATGGTTTTGCGTCGAAGCGATTGATGGCTGCGCGCAACCATCATCGTCCGACGTGAATCACAACTGCATCACGGATAATAAACGTAATGATTGAACATAATAAATTGGTCCCTGTGTGATTAAGGCAATCCTAGGCTGGAGTCGGCACCGAAAACAGTTAACGGCGGCCCGCATAGAGCGCGTCAATGCTGTTGGTGCTGTGTATCGACCTCGACGACGACCTCGGCCGGAAGGCCGGCGTCGAAACCCCAGTCGTGGGCCGGGAGGCTATCGAACGCGCGGCGGTCGCGCTCGCCACCACAGACCCCGAGGATTCGGATTCGAATGTCCTTTTCGAGGGCCTGCACATCCACGACGAGATCACCGACGAACAGGTCGAGGTCGCAGCCGTCACCGGCGTCGAGAGTGGTGGCGTCGCGGCCAATCGAAAAGTCGGCGAGGAGGTCGATACCGTGCTCGCGGGACTGACAACTGGCGAGGACGTTCGCGCGGTGGTCGTCACCGACGGCGCACAGGACGAGTCGGTCATACCCGTGATCCGCTCACGAATGGCGATAGACGGCGTGCGAAGGGTGGTCGTCCGGCAGGCCCAGAATTTAGAGTCGATGTACTACACGATGAAGCAGGTGCTCGACGACCCGGAAACTCGCGGGACGATTCTCGTGCCCTTGGGAATTCTCCTTCTCATCTATCCGCTCGCCGAAATCGCCGCCGAACTCGGCGTGCCCGGCGCGGCGGTCTTCGGGTTCATCTCGGCACTTCTCGGTCTCTACGTGCTCTTTCGCGGTCTCGGTCTCGAACGCGCCATCGATGAAGCGGTCGCGCGGGCGCGTCGCGGCCTGTACGCAGGACGAGTCATGCTCATCACCTCGGTTGTGGCGGCGGCACTGTTCGCCATTGGCGGGGTTCGTGGAATGGGGACGCTCGAAGCCAGAGGGACCGCGGCGACGCTCGGTGCAATCGACCTCGCGGCGTTCACCTACGGGGCGATACCGTGGTTCGCCGCGGCGGGTATCACTAGTAGTGTTGGCCGCATCACGGATACGTATCTCGCAGAACGGTTTCGCTGGCGCTATCTCAACGCGCCCTTCTACGTGCTCGCCATCGCTGCCGTCCTCCACGCCGTTAGCGCGTATCTCGTCGGCCACGTCGGTCTTTCGTACATGGCCATCGTGCTCACCGCCGGCACGCTGCTCGGTCTCATCAGCACGCTCACGTTCGCCATCGCCGAATCGCGCTTTCCGAGCGTTCCAGAACCCGCCTAACAACGATCCCGAAGTTCACGCTCGCCTCCTATACCCGTTCGATGATGGTGGCGATGCCCTGCCCGAACCCGATACACATCGTCGAGAGCGCGTAGTCCTGTCCCGTGCGCTTCAGTTCGTGGGCGAGCTTCGTCATGAGCGCCGCGCCGGTCGCGCCGAGCGGATGACCGTGGGCGATTGCGCCGCCGTTGACGTTCGTCCGCGCCCACTCGGCCCCAGTTTCTTCGAGCCACGCGAGCACGACCGGCGCGAACGCCTCGTTCACCTCGAAGAGGTCGATGTCTCCAATAGTCATGTCGGCCTTTTCGAGCACTCCCTGCGTCGCGGGAATCGGTCCCGTGAGCATCGTGATGGGGTCGACGCCTACTACCTCGGTCTGGACGATGCGCGCCATCGGCTCCCAGCCATATTCGTCTGCGGCTTCTTCGCTGGCGATGACCAGTGCTCCAGACCCATCCACGATTCCCGAGGAATTACCTGCATGAAGCACGCCGTTGCCCTCGCTGCGGAACGAGAGCGGAAGTTCGCCGAGCGTCTCGCGGTCGGTTCCCGGTCTGGGGTGGCCGTCTTCTTTGACAGTAATAGGTTCGCCGTCGAGTTCCGTATCGACGGGTGCAATTTGGGAATCATACCGCCCGTCGTCCCACGCCTCCTTCCAGCGCTGTTGGGAATCAACACCAATTTGATCGACCTCCTCGCGGGTCATGTCGTACTGTTCGGCGATACGCTCTGCGCCCTCTCCCTGTGTGGTGAGTTCCTCGAAGTGCTCGAAGTAGGTGTCCGTGACGCTGTTTCCATCGGACCCCATCGGCACGCGCGTCATGTGCTCGACGCCGCCAGCAACGACGACATCCTGTAAACCTGCCCGAACCTGTCCGGCGGCGAAGTTCACGGCCTGTTGGCCGGAGCCACACATCCGATTCAACTGTACACCCGGAACGCCGTCGCCCCACCCGGCGACCATCGGCGCGAGCCGTGCGATATTGAGTCCCTGTTCATCGACTGGCGTCACACAGCCGTAAATTACGTCCTCGACAACCGATGGGTCGAGCGCGAGTCGGTCTTCGAGTGAATTGAGGGGTGCGGCGGCGAGGTCTTGGGGGTGTGTATCCCGGAACTGGCCGTCGCGCTTGCCAAATGGCGTCCGAACGGCGTCAACGATGAGTGCATCTCGCATGATCTGAATAGGATAACCGAACGTAAGTAGGTTCGCCCGTGAATGCGAGTATCAACGAAACTACTGTTCGTTTTCGAGCGCGGCACGCAGTTCGGCGCGGCGTTCGGGGTCTAAGTCACCGGCGAGGTCTGCGGTAA
>DASSKS010000206.1:0-3101 GCA_035690245.1 Halococcus sp.
GGACACAGACGAGACATGTGCGTACTGTGGTTCGCGTATCTTCGACCACGACCCCATCTGTGTACGCGACTGCACCGCCGATTGTGGCTCACCTCTCTACTTCTGTAACTACGCGTGCCTGTCGGTGTATATCAACGAGAATGAACTAACCTACGGCGACGCCTGCGAGTGGTCGCCCGAGTAGCACTCGTTTCCTCCAAGTCTGAGGTCGGCTAGGTCGATTTACTGTGCATAAGAATCTATGAAATTTAAGCTGCCGAAGTTAGCCTCGTCAGTCTCCACGGGTGAAAATTCACCTCTTAGATTTCAGCTGGGAGAGCGAGCTTTTGTGAGATAGGCAATCGCTCCGAGAGCGCCCGCGAAAGCTGCTCCTTGCATGAGCGTTGGGACGAGCTCGTTCCCGCTATAGAGGACGAACCCGATCCATGCCACGAACCACCCGACGGTGAAAGCAACTGTCCACCGGCAGCAGGGTCTAAGCCGAGGGTCTGGAAGCGCTCCCACGGGGAGTCGTCAGCCATCTCAGTTCGCGGCGCTCAATTGTGAGTCGTCGCTGAATTCATCGAACAGATCCACTACACGCTGGTGAATGTCGTCTCGAATCGAACGTGTCGTGTCGATATCCTCTCCGTGAGGATCGGGAAGATCCCAGTCGCGGATGTCAACCGTTACATCCGCCTCATCGACGTCAAGCGTCGAACAGCCCATCGTCGCCACGTACTCACAGGAACGGAGTTCCTCGCTTGTGATTTCGCTGGGCGTCCGCTTCGAGAGATCGAACCCTTCCTCGCGCATGACTTCGATGACTTCTTCGTGAACGTGGTCCGCCGGATGAGTACCTCCAGTAAGGATTTCGACGGTGTCGTTGAGGCCTCGGCGCTCGCGTTCGCGCTCGGCAAATGCGGTCGCCATCTGCGAGCGTCCAGCGTTCTGGACGCACATGAACGCGAGCCGAATCGGGTTCGCTGTATCAGTAGTGGTGGACATTGGTTTTGGTTCGTGTGGTGGATTAGTCGTCAGTTGTCGGCTCCGAAGCGGATGCGTCGAGACTGTCAGTCCCAGTCCCACTCCAGTCGAGCTTGCGCTGGAAGTAGAGTGCAACGTTGACTAACGCGAGCAGGACTGGCACCTCGATGAGTGGGCCGACAACAGTGGTGAAGGCGACGCCGGACCCAACACCGAACACCGCGACCGCGACCGCGATGGCCAGCTCGAAGTTGTTCGAGGCTGCTGTGAACCCGATGGCGGTCGTTGTCGAGTAGTCCGCGCCGATTCCTTTCCCCATGCCGAAGCTCACGAAGAACATCACCCCGAAGTAGATCGTCAGCGGCACGGCAATCAGCAGGACGTCAGCGGGTGCAGCCACGATGTTCTCGCCCTGCGTGGCGAACATCACGATGACAGTGAACAGCAACGCGACCAGCGTCAGCGGGTCAATCTTCAGGATGAACTCCTCGTCATACCAGTCCTCGCCCTTGGTGCGCGTGCCGACGTAGCGAGTCAGAAAGCCGCCGACGAACGGAATCCCGAGGAAGATCACGATGGCTTGGAACACCTGCATCGGCGTGATGTCGAAGGTGGTAATCCCGGCCACGAGCGTCTCCATGCCCAGCAGCGGGGGCAGGAATAATCCGAAAAACCAGACGTACACGCCGTAGGTGACGATCTGAAAGAGGCTGTTGAACGCAACCAACCCGGTCACGTATTCGGGCGAGCCTTCGGCGAGTTCGTTCCAGACGAGTACCATTGCGATACACCGGGCCATCCCGATGAAGATGAGTCCGAGGAAAAACTCGGGGCGCGCGGGCAGGCCGGGGACGAGTCCGCTGAAGAAGACGACCGCCAGCGTGAACATCAGGGTCGGGCCGATGAGCCAGTTTTGGATGAGACTCAGCCCGAGCACGCGCCAGTTGCTGAACACCGTCCGGAGCTGCGAGTAGTCCGCTTTCGCCAGCGGTGGGTACATCATCAATATGAGGCCGATCTCCACGAGATGGAGGTTCTGAATCGGTTGGGTCACCGATGGGGCGATATAGCCCAATCCCACGCCGACGGCCATCGCGCCGAAAATCCAGACGGTGAGGTACTTGTCGAGGAAGTCCATCGACCGTGGGTCGCCACACTGCGGACACGAGCAGTTCGGGCCATGTTCATGAGCATCGACGTTACTCATCGCTCACGCTCCCTTCGAGGACAGTCACAAGGGTGATAGCACAGTTGGTAGCTCGGTACTTCTTCCAGCGTCCGTCCTTGCGCCCGGTAACGAGTCCTGCATCGACAAGCGCCGAGAGCGCGTGACTGAGCCCGCTTTCGCTCACGTCGACGACCGCCTGTAGCTCACAGACGCAGAGTTCCTCACCGGCAGCCACGAGCACGCGAACGAGCGTATAGCGCGTCTCATTGGCAAGTGCGGCGAGGACATCGAGTTCGGCGTCAACCTGCGCCGGGCCAAGTGCCGCTTCGAGCGTACCGAGTTCGTCAAGTCGCCGCTCGACATCCTCGTTCCGACACTCCCCAAGTTCGTCTTCGAGGTATCGCTGGAGTCGTTCAGTCGCTTGTGCCATGGAAGTTCAGTTGACTACCGGCTCAATTAATCGTTTCGATGTCAACGTGAGTGTCACCTTATTATGCGCTATTTCTGGTTCTATATCACCTATCTGAGTTTGGCGAAAGGATTTTACTTGAACGAACACTAAACCAGAGCGTGCAACCAGAGCAAGCCAACAAGTCGATTTCGGACCGAGCGAGCGAAGCCAGCCGAAGGCAGCGCGATGGGACGGAATTCATCGGTGGCTACGGAACGAAGACCGGCGACTCGGACCTCCGTTTCATCGAGGGGCAACTCCCCGAGCACGAAGGCCGGGTCGAAAGCGACGAATCGCCAGCCCAGCAGCTCGAACTTGTCTTACAGAATCTCGAAGCCAAGCTGAATCAGCGCGGGCAAGGGATGGACGACGTGCTTCAGCTCACGCTGTATCTTACCGATATGGACGCCTACGAATCGGTCAACGAGACTTACGAGAGATACTTCGAGGACACGTATCCAGCGCGCACGACCATCGGAGCCTGCGAACTACTCGGTGGTGCCGCAGTCACCGTCG
>DASSKS010000207.1:0-2806 GCA_035690245.1 Halococcus sp.
GGACGACGCGCCCTACCTCCAAGTGCCCGAGGCCAATCCCCTGAATTCGCTCGATGCCGTGGTGCTCACCCACGCCCACCTCGACCACTCGGCACTGATTCCCCTGCTCTTTAAATACGGGTACGATGGACCCATCTACACCACCGAACCCACCAGAGATTTGATGGGTTTGCTCCAACTGGATTATCTCGATGTCGCTGCCAAAGAGGGCAGAACGCCACCATACGAGAGTGCAATGGTCCGCGAGGCGGTCAAACACACCATTCCCGTCGAATACGGCGACGTGACCGACATCGCACCCGACGTAAAACTCACGCTGCACAACGCGGGTCACATTTTGGGGAGTGCCGTCTCTCACTTCCACATTGGTGACGGTCTCTACAACGTCGCCTTTTCGGGCGACATCCACTACGACGACACCCGCCTCTTCAACGGTGCTGTCAACGAGTTTCCCAGAGTCGAGACTCTCGTGATGGAATCCACGTATGGGGGACGCAACGACTACCAGACCGACCAGGCCGATTCGGAAAAACGCCTCATCGAGGTCATCAACGAAACCCACGACCGTGGTGGCAAAGTGTTGATTCCGGCGTTCGCAGTGGGTCGCTCACAGGAAATCATGCTCGTCTTAGAAGAAGCGATGCGAAACGGCAAAATCCCGGAGATGCCGGTCCACCTCGATGGGATGATTTGGGAGGCGACGGCTATCCACTCGACCTACCCCGAGTACCTTCGGGACGACCTCCGTGACCGCATCTTCCACAGCGACGAGAACCCGTTCCTCTCGGAACAGTTCAACCACATCGACGAGGGCGAAGACGAGCGCGAGGAGGTCGCCGCTGGCGGGCCTGCAATCATCCTCTCGACCTCGGGGATGGTTACTGGCGGGCCAATCATGTCGTGGCTCTCGCATCTCGGCGACGACCCCGACACCACGATGACGTTCGTGGGCTATCAGGCTCAAGGCACGCTCGGTCGGCGCATCCAGAATGGTTGGGACGAGATTCCGATGAACGGCGGTCGCGGGCGTTCTGGTACGCTGCGCCTCGAATGTAATGTCGAAACCGTCGATGGGTTTTCGGGCCACGCCGACAGACAGGGCTTGGAGAACTTCGTGAAGACGATGAATCCCCGCCCCGAGAAAGTGCTGTGTGTCCACGGCGACGAATCGAGCGTGCAGGATTTCTCCTCTGCGCTGTATCACAACTACAATATGCGGACGTTCGCGCCGAAGAATCTCGAAACCTTCCGGTTCAAGTGAATGCATTCGCAGCCGCTGCACCGCAACCACTACATACCCGTTGTGCGATTGAGTCGTGAATGCGCCGAATCGACACACGACTCCCGCTCGCCAGTGGCACACTCGTTGCCATCGTCGCCACCGCCGGAAGCCTCTACCTGAGCGAAATCCTTGGCCTGATACCCTGTGAACTCTGCTGGTATCAGCGCATCCTGATGTATCCCTTAACTGTTGTCCTCGGCGTCGCCGCGCTCGAAAATCGCACTGGAGTCTATCGAACCGTGCTGCCGCTGTCGATTCTTGGAGCCGCCATCGCCGCCTATCACTCGTGGCTCCAAGTCAGCGGGGCTTCGGGAACGTGTTCTGTCGGTGTGGGTTGTGCAGCCGTGCAGTATCGGTTTCTCGGTCTGACAGTCCCAAACCTCTCGTTGATCGCGTTCGTGCTGATTTCGCTCGTTCTGTTGGTTGCGTTCCGCGGACGCTGATTACTCCGCCGGTGCGTCGGCAGGGTCAACCACCTCGTCAGTTTCGGGATACACACCCACTTGCTCACAGTGGTCTTCCATCGGACACGCTTCGGGACCTTCCAAGCAGGCTGGCGTGCGCGCAGTACAATATTCCCGTCCGAACTGGATGCTTGCAGTATGTCCAAACCCACACTTCTCGGCGGGAACCTGTGCTTCGAGCACCGCCCGAACTTCCTCGTGGTCTGCGTCGGCGGGCGCGATACCGAGTCGGCGATAGATGCGGTGGACGTGGGTATCGACCGGAAAGACGCCCGCACGCCCGCCCGAAAACAGGAGTACGCAGTCTGCGGTTTTGGGTCCGACACCCGAAAAATCGAGCAGCGTCTTTCGTACCGTCTCTAGGTCTTCTTCGGTGACGAACTCGTTGAACGCTTCGGCACTACCGTACTCCTCGATGATGCGCTCTGCAATGGCCATCATCGTCTCCGATTTCTGGTTGTAGAGTCCGGCAGGCTGAATCGTTTCTGCGAGTGCTGACTGGTCGGCGTCGGCGAGCGCCATCGCGAGGTCTCCTTCTCCATACCGATTGACGAGCGCGTCGTGGGCTGGTTGGCTCGCTTTATCCGAGGTGTTCTGGCTCAGAATCGTCCGCACGAGACACGTAAAGGCGTCCTGCCCACCGTAGGTTTTCTGCCAGTAGAGTTCACCGAGACGGTCCACCACGGCTTCCGTGCGTGTTTCGGCCTCGCGCTCGTCAAATCTCCCCGCGTCGTCCACTGGCCCACCTCCGCTGATGTTCGAGGACGGTTCTGGGTTTGTCATAGTCGAGAATGAAGCGCAGGCCACAAAACCTACTCGACGCCGGTTGGCACTATCCTAGTATCGATAGCTATCTGGAATATCCGAATGACCCCGTCACAGCAACCGGTGAAGACGCATGATTTTCCGGTGGTGCGGCGGATTCGTTCGCCGATGCTCGACACACAAATGAGCGAAGCGAACACAGTGTGTCGGTGGTGAGCAAATCCGACGGATTTGCGAGCCTCGGAGCGTGAACGAAGTGAACGCTTCGGTGGTATCTTGTACACAGAGCGTGTCG
>DASSKS010000208.1:0-4288 GCA_035690245.1 Halococcus sp.
CTGTATAGTGAATGTTGAAGCCGTCGTTGCGATACCCCTGAATTTCAAGGTGTGCCCCGCGAACAGACTCGGGATAGCGTGTTGGGTTGAGCGTGACCGCGAGGTGCTTGTGGTCGGTGGTCCCCTCACCTGAGACGAGGACTACCTCCTCGATTCGATCATCGGTGCGAAGGGTTCGTGCGATGGCTTGGAGAATTGCTTCATCGATTGGCGCGTTCGCGTCAGGCATGTGAGCCAGTTTAAGCCTGGGCCGAATGCTGTTCGCGCTGGAGGCGCTGGGCGTGTTCGAGCACGCGCTGATCTTCACGAATAGTCAGCCAGTCGTTGATGTCGGTCCAAATCGCTTCGAGCGCGTCGTGGTCGTCCGGCTCGGCAATATCGAAGGCGCTCACCTGCGTTGGACCAGCCACATCGTACTTTTCTTGATAGGCGTGGTCGCGCTCAAGGAGTGTCTCAAGCCGGGTAGCGATTTCATCACCCGAATGGGCACGTCGGGCTTCGTTGGCACGTTTCCAGCGAAAGTACGCGGGATTGCGCTGAAACTGCGCGGGCTGTCCCTCACCGACTGGTTCGATGATACCGATGTCGGCGAACCAAAGAAGATGTCGCCGGGCAGATTCAGGTGTGCAATCTGTCCGGTCGGCGATGACGGAAACAGTAGTGGGTTCGCGCAACGTGAGTGCGGTCTCGTAGATGCGTTCTTTGACCGTCTTTCCCTCGTCCCACTGCTCGCGTTCTTGGCGAACAGTTTCACCTGACGGCACACCGTCGGATGGAATACCAACTTCTGACTCTGCATCGCGCTCGGACATACCATATAATATTACGCACTCACGTAAATATGTTAGTCCTTGGTCGGAGCAGTTGATGCTCTATCGGAGGAATCCTCACCCTTCAGGGGCATGGCAAGACGCTTCGCGTCTTGCTGCAACTGGAAACGGCTGCCGTTTCCAAGGACGGGGAGGATGTCAATGGGCGCTCGCCGGCCGTCGACGTCCGCTCGAAAGGACGGCATCAAGACGGTCGCCGGGACCGACCTCGAACGCCGAGACGCGTTCCAGTCTGGCTAGCTCGCGGCGGAACTCCTCAAAGTCCCGGTAGCGCTCGTAGGCGGCTTCGAGGTCCGCAAGCCCGCCCGGTTCGAAGAGTACAGAAGGCGTGAGGAACACGAGCACGCGACCGTCGCTGCGTCGTGCGAGTTTGACCGTCTCGCGGACCTCTGCTCGCCGTGTGTCGTCGGTAAACAACACGGTCCAGACGGCCCCGCGCAACCGAGGGAGGTGAGTCCGTGCCGTCTCGAACAGCGGGTCGTCCTCGATGCGCTCGATGTACGTCGTCGTGGTGGCGAAGTACGGTTTGAGAGTCGTCTCGAACGTACTCGTACTCCCGAGTCGTCCTGCGGCGTGTCGGGCGGCGGTCGGGCTATCGAGTGTGTGGGAGTTCTGTGTGCCGGTCAACTCGTCGTCAGTCGGACGAAGCTCCATGAGGCGGCGCTTGACGAGCGAGTACTGACCGGCTGCGGGCGCGCGTCGGTCGGTCATGCCGGCGTCGCCGATGGCATAGAACCCGAGCGGATCGCCGAACTCGCGGACGCTATCCACGAACGCCAGCGCGACCTGCCGGGCGTAATCGAGTTTCGTCTCGCCCGGTGACCCCGTATTCATGGTTTCGCGGTGATCACCGAGTAGTGCCGTCACGCGGTCGGTCTCGACCTCGTACTCGCGGACGTAGGGTTCACCCATCCGGGCGGTCGTCTTCCAGTCGATCCGTCCTGCGACATCGCCGGGAACGTATTCGCGTAACTCCCCCGGATCGAGACCGGCGTCGCGGCGGCCGCTCTGGCGTTCGCCGTAGGCGATCATGAGTTGGTCGCCGCCCTCGCCGACGTGGACGTTATGGGGACCGCGTGGTTCGACGACCACTTCTGGCGTGGGACCGCGCGCGAGGCGTTCACCAAAGAGACCGAGCGGGTCAGTCAGTGTGAGTTCGGGGGCGGCGAACTCGTAGGTCCCGGCGACGGTCCACTCGACCGGGGTGACCACACTGGCACTGTCTTCGCCGCGCGCGAGATGGGCGGTGCGCTCGTCGTCGGTGGTGCCTGTCGCGCTCACGGGCGGGACGATTTCGATGGTGATATCGAGCGGCGACGGAGCGGGGAGAGTGGTCGAAAGCGTGACTGATGCCTCGCGGCCGGCGACCACGCGGTCCTGTGAGACGGACTGCTCGATAGCGATGTCCTCAATGATGTGGGCGAGCGCACGAACGAACACGTACTGTCGAGCGATCAGCCACGCGCCGATACCGGCCGCACCGATGAGCAGGAGGGGACGCGCGAGTACCACCGCGAGCACGGCGAGAAACGCACCGATGCCTGCGATGCCCCAGAAGCGACGCGTGACCTGCATTACCCGAAGAACGAAAGCCCGCTAGTTCAAGTTACTGGTCGAAGTCTGAGTTATTTCAGGTTCGTGACCGTATTTACGAATGACGTGGATGGACGAGCGGTAATCGGTCAGTCTGGAAGAACGAAATCGGGGACTGGACCGATCCAAGACGCTTCGACCGACAACCCGATTCGGAACGCCCCGGTTCTCCCATCCAGCGTCCCCGCATTCGGCGGGGCGACAAAGGTTTATTCGTCTCTTCGGCCGAATATCGGTCATGGGAATCGTGAAAACAGAGGACGTACTCGGTGGGAAGCCCCGCCTCGAAGGACGGCGCATCTCTGTCCTCCAGATCAAGGACTTGGTCGACCGCGGCCGCGAACCTACCCACATCGCCGCCGACTTCGATCTCGATCTCGCGGATGTTCACACGGCCCTGTCCTACTATTACGATCATTCCGATGAGATGCGCGAGTGGCGTGAACACCAAGCCGAACTCGAACGAACGCTTCGTGAGCGTGAAATTTCCGGACCCGAGAACATCCCCGATGAAAATAGAAGGCGCTGACTGATTTTCTGAGCCGATGGAATTCGGGTTCACATTCTCAGTCGCGTTACGACTCATCGTGATACTGTCTGAAGAATATGGGATCGAAACCCTGTTTGCAGTAGCCCTGACAGAGTTTGGTGAGAGAGATTTAGGGAATATAGATCGTTGGCAAAGGCCTATGTTCCTCCACAACGAAGACAGCGTATGGTTGATTCCACCGGTCCCGAAGAATTCGCCGATGTCAACGAGGCAGTCGGCGAAGAATGGGAAGCCGAGACTACCCCTTATGAGCGTGTCCGTGAGGTCATCAGCCATGTATATACCCCGCTTTCCGTCGATGTCGTGGCCGAGGACGCACGAACATCGCCGAAGACCGCGCGAAAACATCTCAATGCACTCACTCACGAAGGGTTCGTGACTACGGAGACAGGCGAGAACGGTGGGACGTACTATCGTCGATCACCGGAGTCGCTCGTCGTTGAGCAGGCAGCGGACATCCTCGCCCACCTCTCGACCGACGAACTGGTGGAACGTATCTCGGAAATGCGCTCGCGTATCAGCGATTTTCAGGCCGAACACGGCGTCGAATCCCCCGAGAAACTGACGGTCGACCGAACGAATCGAGTTCTCTCTGAGGCTGCGTCGGACTACGAGGAACTCGACTCCGACACGATCCGGGAGTGGCAGACGACGCGCCGGAATCTCGCGTTCGCCAACGCTGCGCTCTCGATTGCCAACGCCGAACGCTTCGTCGCCGGTGAGGACGCTCGTCCGAAGGGAGCGTCCCCGTCCAGTAGATGGGAAGAAATACGGGGACGAGCGAATCGCACTCGCTCAGAGGGCCGACCGACCGGCCAGCTCTGATCGCCATTCGTGAGGTATTTAACACCGAGGAACCCCTCGCAACGGCGGAGTTGGACGACTTTCTCGACCCAAAGACGCTCGAAGTGCGGTTCGATGACGGTTTCTGTGGAGCCGAGAACGCCCGAATCGATGTCCAATGGACGACGCGCGATGACTACAAATTCCACTACACGGATTCACAGGCAGTGAATTTTCGCTGGGACAAACACCCCCACAACGGTGACTACGTTCAGGTGAACGGACTCGAACACTACCACCCGCCACCGGACGCATCCTCCGACCCGACTGCTGTCGAGGATTCCTGTATCGAACAGTCACCAGAACTACTCGTCGCTCGTGCGGTCCTCAAGCTCTGGCGAGTAGCCTATTGCGCGGACTCGTGGTCTCCTCTCAATGTCGGGAGCAATCCTCTGTGACGATATTTGGGCCAGCTAATCGGGATTCGGTTTCTTAGATAGTACCTTAACTATTCTATCTTGGAGTAGTTTTA
>DASSKS010000209.1:0-2405 GCA_035690245.1 Halococcus sp.
ACTTACTGTCGAGTCAAGCGCGGCGCGGACAGCTGCCATCGGATTCTATCGAGGGTTCCGTATGTCGTCGGGTGAAGTCGAGTTCGGTATCGACGATGAACACAGCACGATTCACCTCGAACGCATCGGGCGCTACGAGTCGGGCCAGTTCGACGAGGACGCCGCCGAAATCATCGCCTACAGCAAACAGACCGGCGACCTCTACGTCGTCAATGCCGAGGCGGGCGGCGTCGATGTGCTCGACGTGACGACGCCCGACAACCCAGAACGAATCGGCCAGTTCGTCCTCGCGGAGACGTGGGCCGACGCTGGCGAGGTCACCAACATCGCACTCCGTGAGGACGTGCAGATTGGGGGAGACAAAACGACCAGCGTGCTTGCGGTCGCTACGGTTGCAGCGAACCCACAGGCGAACGGTCGCGTCGTTTTCTACGACGCCGAAGAACGCTCGCCACTGACGACGGTCGAAGTCGGGGCGGTCCCGGACATGGTGACGTTCACACCGGATGGCAGGACTGTGCTCACGGCGGATTCTGGCGAACCGAGCGCGGACTACGAGACCGACCCGTCCGGAACAGTGAGTCTAATCGATATCAGTGATGGCATCCAGAACGCGACCGCAGAACACGTCGATTTCACTTCATATGATGGCCACGAAGACGAGTTGCGCGAGCAGGGTATTCGTATATTCGGGCCGGATGCAAGTGCCTCCACGGACCTCGAACCCGAATATCTCACCGTTGCTGCGGATTCAACGACTGCCTACGTCGCCCTGCAAATCAACAACGCACTCGCCGTCGTGGATATCGAATCCGCAACCGTGACCGACATTCATTCGTTCGGCTACAAAGACCACGACGCGACCGGCAACGAACTCGACGCGAGCGACGTGGATAGACTCACCATCCGAAACTGGCCAATCTACGGGATGTACCAGCCCGATGCGATTACCTCCTATGAAGTCGATGGCGAGACGTATCTCGTCACCGCAAACGAGGGTGGAATGCGCGATTACGAAGGATTCAGCGAAGTCACCACGGTGAGCGACCTCGATATCTCCCCCGAGGCGTTCGATTTCTCCGACGTGACCGGTATCGAAAGTGTCGAGGAGTTACAACGCCCGGAGAACTTGGGGAACCTCCTGACGACGACCCATCTCGGTGACGTGGATGGCGATGGCTGCCACGAAGAAATTTATTCCTTCGGTGGGCGTTCGTTCGCCATCTGGAAGTCGGATGGTACACTGGTGTACGACAGCGGCGCGGATTTCGAACTCATCACGGCGATGCACCATCCTGAGTATTTCAATACGGATGGTCTCGAAAACACGCCGTTTTCCCAGAGCACAGTAAAAGGACCAGAACCGGAGGGAATCGACGTTGGCTGTATCGGTTCTCGTACATATGCGTTCGTGGGACTCGAACGCATCGGGAGCCTCGTGGTTTACGACATCACCGATCCAACGAGTCCGTCGTTCGTCCAGTACATCAACAACCGCAACTTCGAGGTCGACCCGCTTTCGGACATCGAAGACGGCGATACCGACGTGAGCGACGCGGGCGACCTCGGACCCGAAGGGGTGAAATTCATTTCAGGGACCGAGAGTCCCGTCGACGGGCCGGTGGTCGCCGTCGGCAACGAACTCAGTGGGACGACAGCACTCTATCGCGTCCACGCGCTCTCTGGGTAGTCACGAGTCCGCAGCGAGGTCGTCGCGGAGTGCGGTCTCTAGGTTGTCGAACTCCTCGTCGAGTTTTTTCTCGAAATACTGCTCGATACCGGGCGCTTCGCCGTCGACGGTGAATCGGTTTCTGAGACGAGTTCCCTCCTCTGTGGGTTCGAGTTCGTGTTCGCCGACCACGCGCACCACCTGCGAGCGTCCGGTGAATTCGAGGTGTGTTACGGGGTCGCGGACGGTGTCTTCGGTTTCGATGGCGACCGTCTCGTCGATGCCCGGAATCGGGAGCGAGAGATACCACGTCGCGTGGGTTTCGTCCTCCAGTTCGAATGACTCGACGACGCTGATCGCGTTGGCGCGCTTTTCGGGGTCGGACAGAAACGCCCAGACATCCTCGGGTGAGACCGCAATTTCGGTTGTTCGCTCGGCTCGGGTGGTCATACGCGACGTTGGACTTCAGCGATAATGAACCTTCTATCGATTCATGATTAAACTGGGAGGTGTATGCCGCAAGCAAAAGCCCGTTCGTTTGGGAGCGATTCAGTTCGCGCTGTATCTCTCGTCTGCGAACTCGGCGTCTGGATTCCCGGAGAGTTCGGTCAGCCTGACGGCAGCATCCGAATACTGGAGGATTTTTTGCATATCGCCGTCGAGTTCGAAGTCTCCACCCATCAGGCCGTCGATGACGCCCATCTCCTGTTTCAAGAGTGCTTTCCACTTCTCGGTG
>DASSKS010000210.1:0-2491 GCA_035690245.1 Halococcus sp.
ATCTTCGGAACGGAGGGCCAGACCCAGACCAACGTCATCATGCGAGCATACGAGTGGCTCTACGCTCATACCCACGAGTACGAAGTCGTGAATATGTCGTGGGGGTCAAAAAAGCGCTCTGCGGCGATAGACCGCGCGCACAACGGTCTCGTCGAGAAGGGGATACGGGATGTCGTTTCCGCGGGAAACTCGGGAGACAAAGCAGGAAGTCCCGCAACAGCCACCCGAGCGTTCAGCGCCGCCGCGTGTACCGAAGACGGTCGTATCGCGGAGTTCTCCTCGTACAATCCAGAACGGGACAATCCAGACGTGGCTGCAATCGGGAAGAACAATCGCCTCGCACAAGCGGCGGGAACCACGCTCGGCCACGACCTACCCGGACGGTGGGTCAAGGCGTCCGGCACCTCGTTTTCGGCACCCGAGGTCGCGGGGATGGTGGCGAAGTACCTTACAATTCATCCGAACGCCTCGCCGCGCCGAATCATGACCGATTTCGAGGAAGGGGCACGAAATATTCCAAATCAACCAAAGGATGGGGCCGGGCTTGCCGATTATCGAGCGGCTGTCACTCACACACAGACAGAGCCGACCCCTGCCCCCGCTCCCGCACCGAACCCACAGCCAACGCCGACGAACGCCACGGCGCTCGTCCAGAGTCTTTTCGAGCATACCGTGGTCTATCTCGATGCGGACTGGCTCGCAGACGGTGAATACGCGGTTACGCAGCGGGCAGAAACCGAGCAGCCGGTCCTCGAATTCGAACCGGTCGGCGAGGGTGCTTCCGAAATCGACTCACACGAGTAGCACACGCGGACTATCGCCACCACTCGTTTCGTCGGTTTTCGTCGCTCGTTTTGCGAAGCACTGGTGGATAGTCGGATTCGTTCTCGATGCCGAAGCCGAGCGCGAGCCAGCGCGCGACGTGCCAGCCGACGACATCGCTATCGAGACCGGTGAGCGTGATTTTGAGTCGCGTATAGCGTTCGAGCGCGCCGTCGCCGTCGGGGTCGGTGCCAGAAATCGAACCGCACGAACCCGGCCCGAACCCACACGGCGAGTTCGCGGGAAAGCGCACCACGATGTCCGCGTGTTCTGAGTCGTCAGTAAGACGAAACGAGACGTTTTTCGGCACGGTGCCCGCCGCCCCGCGGTCGTAATAGGCGAGTGCGTGGCGTATCTGTTCGCGGTCGGCCGAGGAGGCGTCGCTTCCGATAAACACCGAGAGTGTGTGGTCGTCCCACGCGAGGGCGCGTTCGGTGGCGTTCGGTCTTGGGAGCGTGGTCAATATCGCGTGAGCGCGCATCAGGTCGTGTGGCGCGCCGTCGTGGCTGAGTCCGAGCGCGTGGCCGAATTCGTGTTCGAGCACGCGGACGGTCGATTCAGCCGAGAGGTCATCGAGTGATTGGATGACGATAGTATCGGAGACTGGGGCGGTGACCCGTGGCGCACAGCCGGCGGCCTCAGAGACCGAGCCACAGCGTTCGATTTCCGGGACGAACGCCACGCGGAGGTCCGGGTTGGTCGTGTTCTGTGCGAGTGTGAAGTTCACTGAATAGTTCAGATAGCGTTTGTCGTGGTGTTCCCAGTAGGCGAGGGCTTCGCGGACGAGCGGGTCGAACGCGCGGTCTGAGTGGTTGGAATCGACCGCGACGACCAGTTCGTCATCGGGGTAGGGGTTGTCCGAGTCGCCCGTAAGGCCCGCGAGTTCGTCCGGCAGCGAGTGGCCCGAAAGGCCGATACAGCCCGCAGAAACCACGAAGAACACGACCACGAGCGCGCGAGCGGTCCCGGCCATCAGTGGCGGTGGGGTCGGCGCTGGTATCACGTTTACGGGATGGCGGTTGCGGTGCGGTTGGCTGGAGCGCGTCCCGGCGAAGCCGGGCGCGCGACGAAGGGAAAGGTAGGCCTGCGGTGCGGTTGCGGTCCTCGGCGGATGAAGGGCGAAGCACGCGAACGAACGGAGTGAGCGCGTGCTGAGGGCTTCGGCGGTGCTGTGCGGTTTGTGGTGGCGGTAATCACCAGTGATTATACCGTGAACGAGCGGAGCGAGTGAGCGGGCCGACGACTGACCACAGGGAGGGAGGAGGCTTTTGGTCCAGATTTTGCCAGCGAACGAGCAAAGCGAGTGAGCGTGGTTCGAGACGCCGAAGGCGTCTCGTCATCACGAAAGGCGCAAAGCGCCTTTCGAACGACAGCAAAAGGTGGTAGAGAGTTCGTAAGCCCCCTTCTGTTCGTCCCGGCATTCGGCTGAGCGTCCACACCCCTGCCGGGCTACCGTGCGGCCGTTGCCGCGTGGTGCGGACTTGCACCAGTGAGGTTTCGCCGTTCCATCCGTTCTCTACCCTCACACCTCGGTGGGTCAACTCCCCGTTGCTTTGTCGGGCTGAAGCCGTTTTGCGCGGGGTTCGCACACCTCATCGGTCGGGCGGAGTGGTCTCGTTGCTGTTCCAGTGCCGACGGTCTCCCGTCCCGGAGTTTCTCCGGTCACCTG
>DASSKS010000211.1:0-4601 GCA_035690245.1 Halococcus sp.
GGAGGAACTGACGATTGATTTCAACGAAAGACATAACCGGGGTCATAGAGAACGGTAGTGTTGTGCCAACGGACGTCATTCTCGACTGTGATCCGGGTCACGACGACGCCATCGCGCTCCTCATGGGTTCCCAGTCCGACGCAATAAACCTCCGCGCGGTCACGACCGTCGCTGGCAACCACGTCATCGAGAAGACGACGCGAAACGCATTGTCGGTGCTCACCCTCGCTGGCCGCACCGACATCCCCGTTGCACGCGGCATGAGCGGTCCGCTCGTCCGCGAGCAGGTCATCGCCGATTACGTCCACGGCGAATCCGGTCTCGATGGCACGGACCTTCCCGAACCGACCACCGAACCGATTGAAGAACACGCCGTCGACACACTCATCGAAGAAGCACGGAAACGCGATGGTGCCACGCTCGTCCCCGTCGGTCCGCTTTCGAACGTCGCAGTGGCGCTTAGAAAGGCCCCCGACCTCGAAGACGAACTCGAACGAATCGTGCTCATGGGCGGTGCTATCGCCGACGGGAACATCACGCCAGCAGCCGAGTTCAACGTCTTCGCCGACCCGGAGGCCGCACACATCGTCTTCGAATCCGACATACCGGTCACGATGGTCGGTCTCGACGCGACGCGCAAGGCACGACTCGACCGAGAGCAGATCGACGCCATCCGCGAGCGAGGCTCCGCTGTTGCGAGCGCGGTCGCAGACCTTCTCGAATATACAGTACGATTTCACGAGGAGGAGTTCGGTTGGACGGCTGTTCCTGTCCACGATGCGTGCGCCATCGCGGCAGTGATTGCTCCCGGTATCCTCGAAACCGAACGGATGCACGTCGGTATCGAGACACGAGGTGAACTGACCTACGGACGGACGGTCGCTGACGTTCGGGGGGTTACCGACAACGAACCGAGCGTCGATGTCGTGCTCGATATCGATAGTGAAGCGTTCTTCGAGATGCTCATCTCTGCGATTGAACGATACTAATCCGCAGTCAAAGTTAGAATCACGATAATACAACGACACGAGATGGACGAGAATATTTCAGCGTCGATAGAAGAAGCCATCAACAATCCATCGGGCCACCGCGGCGGTCCCGTCGAATACCAACCGGGTAATAGCGTTCTCCATCGTCTCCATCCGTTCACGAAACTCGTCCTGAGCTTCGGGTTCATCGTGACTGCCTTCATCCTCAACGATGTTCGCGGGCCATTGGTCTTACTCGTGATTCTTCTGGTTACCATCGCTGTGCTCGGGATTTTCCGTGACATCGCTCGCTCTGCGTTCGTCATCGGCCTTCCGATTGGGGTCTCGTTGGTCGTGATTTACGGACTGTTCTATCCACAAAACCAGACGCCGCTGTTTGTTATCCAGTCGGTTCCTCTCATCGAGACAGTTATTATTTGGAAAGAGGGGATTCTGTTCGGTTTATTGTACTACTTCCGATTGATGGTCGTCATTCTCTCCGCACTGATTCTCCTCAAAGTCACACACCCCCGACGGCTTTCCATCGGTCTCGCCGAAAAGGGCGTCCCAAACAATCTCACATACGTATTCATGGCGGCGCTCCAACTCGCGCCACAGATGAGAGACCAAGCCCGCGCTATCGCTGACGCCCAGCAGGCACGAGGACTCGATATCAGAGCGAATATCGTCGAACGACTCAAAGCCTTTATTGCACTGATGACTCCGCTGCTCATTAGCACGTTGATCGCCTCACAGACACGCGCGCTCGCGCTCGAATCGCGTGGGTTTTCTAGAAAGGGCAAACGCACGTACCTGCTCGATACGAACGATACCACGCTCGATAAAACCCTTCGCTTCGCAACAATCGGTATCGTTGTGGTGGTGTTCGTCTGGGAGGTCCTCCTGTGAGCGTCATCAATTTCGATGAGGTTTCAGTCCAGTATAAGACCCAGAGCGGGGATGAATGGGCACTTGATGACGTAACCGTCGCCATCGAGCGGGGAGAATCTATCGGCATCACGGGACCGAGCGAGGCGGGCAAAGCCACGTTTTTGCGGGTGATCGCGAGCTATATCCCGAATTACTTCACCTGCGAACTCCGGGGCAACGCCACAGTCAATGAGATTTCGGTCGCCGAAACCACCATCGGTGAGATGTCTGAAACGGTCGCGATGCTCTTCGAGAATCCGTTCGATCAACTGACCGGAGCGACCAGTACTGTCGTCGAGGAGGTCGCGTACGGCCTTGAAAACCAAGGAATCGAGCGCGACGAGATCATAAATAAGACACATGAGAGCATCGAAACGGTCGGTATCACAGACCTCATGAATCGTGACCCGTATGACCTCTCGGGTGGGCAGTCCCAGCGGGTCTCGCTTGCATCGATTCTTGCACTCGAACCCGAGGTGCTCTTGCTCTACGAACCCACCTCACAACTCGACCCGAGCGGCACAGCGGATGTATACGATGTTATTGCCGAGATGGAGTCAGACGAGTACACGACAATCGTTGTCAGCCAGAATACAGAACGGCTGGCTCCTATCGTCGACCGATTGCTCGTTTTCGATGACGGGCGGATTCGCGCCGACGATGATCCCCAATCCGTCCTCACGAGCGAGATCGCCGATGAAGACCTCTTTTTCGTTCCCGATATCGTCCGGGTCGGTACTCGACTCCGCGAAACGGGACGGGTTGCGGCTGGACGGCCTGTCCCGTTGCACCGGAACGATGTGCTTGCGGAACTACGAACCGTCACGTCACCATCTACAGAGAACATATCGAACCAAATCGATTGCAGCGATACTGTATCGCCCACCGATGAGATAATCGAATTCGAGAACGTCCGGTTTTCATACGGTGAGGACATCGAAGCACTGAGTGACATCTCACTTTCAATTGGCGAGGGTTGTACCTGTCTGGTCGGCCAGAACGGGGCGGGCAAGTCCACGGTTGCGAAACATCTGAATGGGCTGCTCAAGCCGGACGAGGGGACGGTGTCTATCAAGGGACGTGATACTCACGACTGGCGAGTCGCTCAACTCGCGCGTGACGTCGGCCTTAGCTTCCAAAATCCGGACAACCAACTCTTTCACAGCTCTGTCAAGGAAGAAGTACGGTATGGACCACGAAATCTCGACTACGATGAGGACACGGTCGATACGCTCTCGGAGAAAGCAATCGGTCTGATGGAACTCAAAGACGTTCGAAACAAGAACCCCTACGACCTCGAACTGGCGCGCAGAAAGCGCATCGCGGTGGCTTCGGTACTCGCGATGGACACCGATATCGTCGTACTAGACGAACCGACAGGCGGACAGGACGTTCGTGGCACCAAACTTCTCGGGAACGCTGTCGAAACACTCGTTGACGACGGCAAAGCAGTCGTTGTCATCACTCATGACATGACATTCACTCGTGATTACGCCGACCGAATCGTTGCGCTCCGGCAGGGAGAAGTGTTGCTCGACAACCACCCACGGACAGTGTTTGGACAGGAAGAAACGCTCGCTGAGACAGCAGTACGGCCACCCGAGGTCACACAGCTTGGAGCCGCTCTTGGTTTACCGGAAACGGTTCTCACCGTTGATGAGTTGTTCGAGATTCTTGTGTGACTGTGCTCTAGACCACTCGACCTTATTGGTTGGGCCAAAATCGTCCAGATCTGTGCTGTTCGTGCTCCTAATCGGGATGACGATCCAATTCGACCTGACTTGGTACAGAAATAATCAGATTTTTTCGATCCTCCGTACAGACTGAACAGATCCACGAGATAACTGCTAAAATCACGAATAATCCCTATTAAAAACGGATTTTTGCCTGTACCAGGTGAATTAAGCAGTCTACTGACTGATTAGGAGATTATTGAATAACTAAGGAACGTATCTCAGTGAACGGTTCGATTCACTAGTAGATCTACCAAACGTCGAGAAAGGCGGCTGTAGCGCAGTTATATTGGCATAGTAAGTGTATTTACGCGAATAGACCCATACGGTATCGATGGGATCAGAAAGTACAGATAGTTATATCTACACTGATGTTTGTGTTTTGACGCGAAACAGAAACTCGACCGTTGCAGCGATGGCTGATTCCGATTCAGATTTCGGTTATCCGCCGGTAGTCCTCATCGGGTGTCGCAGCATCCGTGGACAGGAGCGCGATGACCGGTGTAGTCTTCGAAGATTCGACTAGTGTGACGATTCGGTC
Organism: Halococcus sp.; assembly: GCA_035690245.1. GTDB lineage: Archaea > Halobacteriota > Halobacteria > Halobacteriales > Halococcaceae > Halococcus. Next base: position 4,173 of record DASSKS010000211.1, read on the forward strand.
TGAATCGAGGGCTTCGGGCGTCTCGGTTTCAGTGCGGATAGCATCGGTATCGATGGGTCGCATTCCGACTGGTGAGTGCGACCTTATGGAATGGCGGTTATTACAACCATACTATTAAACCGGGATATACAGCTCGTTTAGATAGTATCTCACTCCTTTCTCGTGAATAGACTAACGAACTGCTCTTGTCGAACGATATCGTCGAGACGAGTGAACTCATGCAACACAGCTATGACAAACGATCTGCTGTCATATAAAGCGGTCTGCTATGACGATTGACCTACTGTCATAGTATGTTATCGGGCGTTCTGCGAACACTCGCAGGTTCGTGTTTCGAGGAATTCACCGACTTGGTACTGCGCACCGCAGTCTTTGCAGAGAACGCGCATATCCACGAGCACCTCGAATTCGCCGAGCGTGACTTCGTTT
>DASSKS010000212.1:0-2540 GCA_035690245.1 Halococcus sp.
GATGCATACATCGAGGGCGTGGTCTGTGTCGTCTTCGTTACGGAGAAGGACTGTGGGAGAGTCGGCGGGGGATTCTGCGGGCACGGTCGTTTCAGCCCCGTTTTCTGAGGGAATCCGCGTCATTATACTCTCTACTGTTGGGTGAGATAAGAAAGGCACCGACCGTTATCGACAGTTATGGACTGTTTCAAACCGTTCCAGACCGTTTCTCCCGGTATGAAAGCCGGATTCGGTCATCCAGACGCTCGCTATCGCGGGGTTTTTCGCCGTGGCGACACTCCACCTACCCATGTCCACGCTGCGCGACGCATTGGGGGACCTCCCGGACCCGGTGTTCGCAGACTGCTATGAGTCCGACGAGGCGTACCTCCTCGTCATCGACCTGCCCGGCGTGAGCGCCGAGACACTCGATGTCAGCATGGAGAGGACACGTCTCCACATCGAGGCGCGGCGCGAAAAGAACCTTCCGATGGAGTTTCGCTACCTTCGGGAGGACCGCCCGCCGTTTCTCGATGCCGACCTCCCGTTGCCGCCGGATGTCACAGAAAACGGGGCTGAAGGAACGCTCGAAAACGGGACGCTCACACTCCGGTTGTCAAAGCGCGCGAGTGCCGAGACCCAAATTCCGATAACGACCCACGCTGACGAAACGTGAGGGGGCCGCTCCAGTGAACGTCCGCGCCTATGGACGGTTCTTCGTCGTCATCCGCCAGTTCCTTCCGTTAATAGTGGCTTACCTGCGCGATAGACGACAGTTTCTCCTGTTCGGTAGCCGGCGACAGGTGACGAGTGCGATGCGCCGCGAGCGCGCGCGGGTGTTGCTCGATTCGTTGCTCACGCTCGGGCCGACGTTCATCAAACTCGGCCAGATTCTCTCGACCCGTCCCGATGTGCTCCCCCCCGAATACATCGCTGAGTTTTCGAAACTCCAAGACGAAGTGCCGCCCGCAGACTGGGCCGAAGCCGAGCAGGTCATCGAAGCAGAACTCGGGCCGGTTGAGGACGAATTCGACTCGTTCGATACCGACGCCATCTCGGGGGCGAGCCTCGGACAGGTCTATCGCGCCGAACTCGACGGTGAGGCAGTCGCCGTGAAAGTTCGTAGACCGGGCATCGAGGAACTCATCGAAGCCGACCTCCAAGTCATCAAGTGGAGTCTCCCCTTCTTGATTCGCTTCATCGGCGAGGCGCGGTCGTTTTCGCTCGAAACGCTCGCCGACGAGTTCGATAAGACGATTCACGAGGAAATCGACTACGCGCGCGAAGCGCGGATGTTAGAAGAAATCAAGGGCAATTTCAGCACGGACGACACGATTTTGATTCCGTCGATAATCGAGAGCCATTCCACGCCGCGAGTGCTTACGATGGAGTACATCGGGGGAACGAAAATCACCGCCATCGACGAACTCGATTCGATGGGCGTCGACCGCACCGCGCTCGCAGAACGCTTAGAGCGGATTTATCTCAAGATGATTGTCGACGATGGGGTGTTCCACGCAGACCCCCATCCGGGCAATCTCTCCGTCAAGCCCGATGGAACGTTGGTATTCTACGATTTCGGGATGAGCGGAACCGTCGAGAAGTACATTCAGGACAAAATCATCGAATTTTACATCGGTGTCGCCAATCAGGACATCGACGCCATCCTCGATGCGCTCATCGAGATGGGCACCCTGAGTCCGAGTGCCGACCGCGAGACGATGGGCAACGTGATGGAACTCGCTATTCAAGATGTCAGGGGCGAGGAGGTCGAACAGTACCGGATTCAGGAGGTCGTCGGACAGGTAGAGGACACGATTTATGAATTTCCGCTGCGTCTACCCGCAAATCTCGCGCTCGTCCTTCGAGTAGGGACTGTCGTCGAAGGAGTGTGTGTCACGCTCGACCCGAACTTCGATTTCATCTCGGTTGCCACCGAGTACCTCGTCGAAGAAGGCTACCGCGAGGAGGGGATTCGAAAATTCATCGAAGGACGGAGCGAGGAGTTACAGGACCTCACACAGGCAGCGGTGCGGACGCCGCCGAAATTCGAGCGCGTTATCGACGGACTCAATCAGGGGACGCTCACGGTTCACGCAGACATCGACGACACCGACGACCTGTTCGTGTCGCTGGCGAACCGGCTCATCTTCGGTGCGCTGTTGGCGGCCGGTGTGCTCTCGACAGCTCTTTTATATTCGTTTTCGACGACGGGCGCGACCGCCGTCGCCGCCGTCTTTTCGGTCGGTGTCGCCTTCTTTTTGATTCGTTCGTTTCGTACCCGACAGGGAATACAGGCCACACCTGAATTCACCCGACAGAGCCTGCGCCAGCGCTCCGAAGAAGACATTGGAGATTCGACTGGCATCGAGGCAATGGCAGAAACCGATAGCGACGAGTCGGAACCAGTCGGCATACCGATTGACGAACGCGAGGAGGGATAGAGTGCGTCAGCCGCGATTTGAACACGGGTCATCAGCATGGGAAGCTGAGGTGATACCAGGCTACACCACTGACGCTCACCCCGTGATTATGCGACCACCATCATAACGCTACCGGTC
>DASSKS010000213.1:0-4017 GCA_035690245.1 Halococcus sp.
AAGAACGCGACCACGCCATCGTCTTTGTCCGAACCGACGACGGCACCGAGGGTCTCGGCTACACGCTCGGCTACGGCGGTGCGACAGTCATCGCCCACGCCGTCGAAGAGGTCCTCGCGCCGATGGTCGTCGGTGAGGACCCCCGCGACACCGAACGGCTCTGGCGCGAACTGTTCGATGGAACCGTCCAGATCGGACGGAAGGGAGTGATGCTGCGCGCGATATCCTGTCTCGACATCGCTTTCTGGGACATCACCGCGAAGGCCGCAGCAATGCCCCTGTATAAACTCCTCGGTGCCTACACCGACGAACTCCCGGCGTACGCCAGCGGCGGCTACTACCGCGACGAGAAGGGTCTCGACGGTCTCCGCGAGGAGATGGCGACCTACGTCGAGCGCGGTCACGACGTGGTCAAGATGAAGGTCGGCCGCGAACCACTCGCCGTCGAACGAGAACGGGTCGCGGCGGTTCGTGAGACCATCGGCCCTGACCGCACCCTCCTGATGGACGCAAACGGGGCGTGGGACAACGAACAGGAGGCGGTGACCGCCTGCCGCGAGTTCGCGGCGTACGACCCGTATTTCATCGAGGAGCCGGTGATGCCGGACAGTCTGGATTTGATGGTTCGGGTCAACGAGGCGCTCAATTACCCCGTGGCTGCGGGCGAACTCGAATTCTCTCGCTACGGCTTCCGAAACCTCCTCCGGGAAGGCGCAATCGACATCGTTCAACCCGATGTCACCGTGGTCGGCGGCGTCACCGAGTGGCTGCGCGTGGCCAACACAGCCGCCTCTCGGGACGTGCCCGTCGCTCCCCACTACAACTGGGACCTCCACATACAGCTCCTTGCTGCGGTCGAAAACGGTCTCTGGATCGAGTACTTCTACCGCGACTCCGACGTAAAAGCGTTCGACGACGTACTCGAACACCCAATCGAACCCGAAAACGGCATCATCGAACTCCCCGACCGGAACGGTCATGGTGTCCGAATCGACGAGGACGCACTCGACGAGTACCGGGTCTGATGGGTCCGCAGTCGATGACGACCGCGCGAACGGTGGCCGAACCCAAAACGTGAATTGGACCCTGCCCCACGTGAGACCATGACACATCGAATCGGAGTTGTCGGTGTCGGACCGGGACGCGGAGTGGACATCAGCGGGCGGTCACACTCGTTCGCGTACCGCCACGCCGACACCTACGCCGACCGCGACGACTGCACCCTCGTCGCTTGTGTCGACATCGAACCCGAGTACGCCGACCAGTTTGCCGAGGAGTACGATATTCCGGGCGAGGGCATCTACACGGACCACGAGTCGATGCTGGGAGGAGCGGACCCGGACGTGGTCAGCGTGTGTACACCCATTCCGACCCACGCCGCCATCACTGGCGACTGCGCGGCCCACGAGAGCGTCGCGGCCGTCCACTGCGAGAAGCCGATGGCACGAACGTGGGGCGAGGCCCGCGCGATGGCGCAACAGTGCGACCGTGCGGACGTTCAACTCACGTTCGGCCACCAGCGCCGCTTCGGCGACCCGTTTCGGACGGCGAAGGAACTCATAGACGAGGGTGTCGTCGGCGATCTCGACCGCATCGAGATTTCGTGGGGGAACTTCTTCGACAACGGGTCTCACACCCTCGACCTCGCGGCGATGTTCAACGACGAACACCCCAGTAAGTGGGTACTGGGGCAGATCGACTACAGCAAGCATCACGTCCGCTACGGCGTCCCTACCGCCGACCACGCATTCGTGTCGTGGGAGTACGACAACGGCGTCCACGGTATCGCCGCAACAGGAAACGACGTGGATCTTACCGGCGGCCCGTACGACTTCTACGACTGCTGGCACCGCCTTGTCTGCACCGACGGCGTAATCGAGGTCGGTCGCCGCGGCGGGCCAGCATTGCGGTATCGACGCGACGGCGACGGGTGGACCGACGTCGCGGTCGATCCCGAGTTCGACGGCCGGGTTGACCTCGCCATCCACGACGTCCTTCGCGCGCTCGACGGTGGCCACGAATCGGAACTCCGCGCGGAAAACGCGCTCATCACGGCGGAGATCCTGTTTGCGGGGCACGAATCATCGCGTCGGCGGGGCCGCGTCGATCTCCCGCTGGCGGGCGTCTATGACCATCCCCTCGAAACAATGGTCGAGTCGGGCGAGATACTGCCCGAACGTGAGGACGACCGACCGGCCCACCCATCCGAGCGCGACGGCGACGCCTCCTGACGAGAGTACAGTCGCGCGAGCGCTGCTGGAGGGCAAATCGGTGAGATTCCCGTCGCGCTGACAACAGAGCGGCCACACAGGAATCGAGCGATCAGGGGGCACCACTACCTGTTGGTGCTGAATGGGCCTTTCGTATCAGTCAGTTCCGCTCTCCGGGGTAAAGACGGCCTCACCGTTCTCGAAGGAAAGTCTGTCCCAGCCCTCGACCGTGAGTGCTCCGTCGGTTTCACCGACCAGTGCCTCGGAAATACGGAACACGTCGAGATGGCCCGTATCACGAATCCACGCCACGCGGATCTCCGTAGGGTCGTATGTGCCAACCGACGTGAGTGCCTCACGGACCGCGAAGTCGTCGTTCGGCAGCACCACCGGAAGGTGAGCTTTCTGGAGCGAAGAACTCGTGAGTGTGTTGGTGTACACTTGGTCGAGGTCGAGGTTCTCGACGAGTTTCCGTCGGGTGAGGTCCGCGAGACCGATGCCGGCACCATTACCATGGCTCGCTTCCGTGAGCGACCGGACGTAGATACGGGAGATATCGGGTTCGGCGGGGTCGTCGGTGTTGAGCACGTTGTACCGGCCGATGACGTTGGTGTCCATCCCGGCCCCGGAGATGTCCTTGCCCATTCGGTCCACGACGAGAACATCGAGTTCGTCGTACGGCAGTGTCGGCATATACTCGTCTGCGCGAGCGAGAAGCGGTCCCTCCCCATCGGGCAAGTCGGCCGCCGGAATCGCCTCGATTGCCGCCAGTCGGTCGTAGAAGTTCTCTACGAGCGCCACGCCGCCGACGAGATTTGACTCCCTGCGGATGACACAGAAAGCGTCCCGGAGGACCGCCTCGTACCCCGTCGTCAGCGCGTTCTCGTGGGTGGTCTGTGCGCCCGCCTGCTTTCCGAGTCCGATGACCGCCATCTTCGTCAGCCCGGACTCGAAGACGGCCTGAAAGTTGGTGTGGGCCTTCACGCGATTTATCACGAGCGATGCATCCGCATCGAGCGCCGCAGTCGACCACTCGACTGCGAATCCGTGGTCGGCCGTCCCGAGCGTCGTCGTCTCCATCCTCGCGTCGATGTCGCACCCGAGTCGTTCCTCCGTCACGCCGTAGGAGGCGAGCGCCTCGCGTTGGCCCTCTGGCGTCGCGCCGCCATGACTTCCCATCGCGGGCACCACGACCGGTTCGAAGCCGCGACCGGCGAGTTCGTCCACAACGGTCTCCGCAACGAGGGCAATGCGGTCGATGCCACGACTGCCGACGCCGACGGCGACGATTGTACCCGCTTCGAGGTCCGAGAGGGGGAGTTCGTCGAGTTGCGTCCGAACTGTTCCCTCGACATCATCGAGTTCCGGCGTCTCTGGCTCGTACCGGACTCGTGCGAACCTCGGAAGGGTGATGTCATCGACGACCGTTTCGAGCGTGTCGGTTCCAGGAAAATCCATACGTCCATCCCAGCACGAACCAGCAAAAGTGTGACGCAAGCCACAAGGGGTGGTGTGTAGTGCCAACAATTATATAGCGGGCACACACCCCTCACTACTGATGTCACCACGAACACGTCAACCACCGAGACAGCCGAGGAACCGCAACCGCCCGTTGTGGGGTGAACCACGATGAGGGACTTCTCGAACCACGCGCCCACTCGGGCACCCGAGCGCGATGTCGAAATCACTGACATCGAGACGGCGGTCGTCGCGGGAAACTTCAACTGGAATCTGGTGAAGGTCCACACCGACGCCGGCGTGACGGGCATCGGCGAGTCCTACCGCGGTGGCACCGTGACGGACATCA
>DASSKS010000214.1:0-6106 GCA_035690245.1 Halococcus sp.
TCCACTGTATCCGTGCTCGGGGCTGAACCTCCTTGCTGACGGGCGGTAGTGTCGCCGTCCTGCGGCGTCCTCGGCAGAACGGCCACGCGATAGGTGTCACCACGAGAGAGCGTCCCTTCTTCGAGTTCAGTTCGTGGAATCTCGATGCTGTACGAGTCACCATGCTGGTCGACGGATGCGCTGAAGAGGCACTCCAGCCGGTCGGGAATCTCGACCCTCACTCAGACCTCCACGTACTGGGACTCCCACTCGCGGCGTGCGTCGATCTCTCGGCGGCCACGCTGGGTGATTTTGTAGTAGTTGGTCCGTTTATCTAGTTGGCCCTTCTCGACCAACCCCTTATCGACCAGCGTATCGAGGTTCGGATAGAGCCGGCCGTGGTGAATCTCACTCTCGTAGTACTCTTCGAGTTCGTCCTTGACCTCCAGTCCGTGCGGTTCGTCCTGTCCAGCGATGGCGTACAGCAGGTCGCGCTGGAACCCAGTCAGATCGTACATATCCAGACAATGGTTATTCTCACAGTAAAATATATCGGTTCTCGAAAAGGTGATTCGATGAAAAGTGGATTCCATGCTCGTATCCACCAGTCTCACTGATGAATCCTCTTTATCCGCGCTCTTTTCGATAGCAAGCCTTACTTTCCATCGATACTAACTAACACATTCCATGATAGACCGACTGGAGCAAGAAGCCGACATGCTGCGCCGCCATCTCCAAGTGTTGGGGATGGTCATCGAAAACGAACCCATCGGTATCGTGAAGCTGTCGAACGAAACCGGTCATGCCCATCACAAAATTCGCTACTCATTGCGCGTGCTCGAAGAAGAAAACCTGATCGAACCGAGCAGTCAAGGGGCGATTACGACCGACCAGACAAGCGCATTCGTTGACGACCTCGACGGACGGATTGACACTGTCAGCGAGAAAGTCGCTGGTATGAAACCAGACAGTCCAGTCGAAAGTATCCAATAGTCGGGGACGGCGGACGCTCGATTGCAGACTCAACGCCATCACAGTAACCACCTTCCCGCACAGCGCGCCGAGTGGCATCCACGGAGCTATCGCCGTGAGTCGGCTACTTTCAAGAGTGTCTTAGTCGTTGGTGTACCGATAGTACTCGGTGCCGGTATTGTCGGTCCGGCGTTCCACGGCAGGGTAGTCTCACCGCGCTCCTCGTCGGTGTGGAACGGTAGCACGAATCGCCACCCTTCGCCGGTCTCACGGACGAAATCAAACGCTGCGAGACGTTCCGTGTGGTTGCGAATCGCCCGTACCGAAACATCCGCTCTCTCCGCGAGTTCACTTTTCACGAGGGGTGTCTCGGCCACGAGTAGGGTGTGAACCACCTTCGAGAGCGTTGGCTTGTTCATCGTTGGGGGGATGTGGTAGTGTCGGTGCCTGGAGTGCGAGACACTCCTCGTCGAGACGGATTCTCGATTCGGTGCTTTGGTTTCGGCACCGAGGTTGTGCAGCGCTCTCGCTACATCGTAGGGCGTTTCAGTAAGGACTGCGAGTATCGATACCGCTATATTTTCCTGTCTCGGTTTGGGTAGACGGTTTCGGATGGCGGGTTGTGTAGGATAGAAAGAGGTACACACCGTGTGCAAAGTGAATCAATAGTCTCCCTTCGATTTGGACACCCCGCGTGCGAGATGAATTCCGAGAAGCCATATTAGGGTAGACCCCGTGTTAAAGATAAATTGAATAGTATGGCCAGCGGTCACTTTCACTCGAAGAAATCTTCAATCTGAGCATTGACCACAGACTTGATAAGGTCTTCCTCGTGTTCGATTTCTTCTAAGCGGACATCCGCTCGCAGTGTTTCCTCTACCACTTTTGGATTATCGACGAAGGTATACTCCTTGTGAACACCGCTCCCATATCCACGCCCTCGTTTTTCTGACGTGACAAAATTGTATGTCTCCGCTTCAGTCATATAACGAAGATAAGAATCGCGCGATTTTTCTTCGGTATCTATGAGTTCTGTAATGTACTGGTAAACTCGATATGCCACAGTACTAGGAATTGCATTCAAGTTCCGATCCGTGTACACAGGAACGATAGCGGTTGCGTAGAGCGAGAGCTTCTTTTGCGTCGATAGACCCTGCATTTGGGTGAGCGTACGGTCGCGCTCGGCCTCCTTCTGAGCGTTGCGGACATGCTCTTCACGAATCTTATCTTCGCTTTGACGGTCTGCGATTTCGCCCGCTTTCCGGAAGAGATCAATCGCCTTTCGTGCATCACCATGGTCTTGGGCGGCAAACGCTGAACTCAGCGAGATGATGCCATCTTCAAGGACACCGTTCTGGAACGCGTCTTGTCGTCGTTCCAGAATTGATTCTAACTGGGTCGCATCATAATCCGAGAAAACGACATCCTGAGGATTGAACGAACTCTCCGCTCGGCCATCGAGATCCTCCATGAATCGAGGATCATTCGTGAGTGCAGCGACCGAGATGTGACCCTCTATCCGCCCAAGTTGAGACGCTCGTGAGAGTTGATAGAGCAGCTTCGAGTACGCCGGTTCATCACTCGGATCTCGCTGGCGGCCGACAAGCAGATCGACCTCGTCGAGGATGATAATGACAGAGTCGAAGTGTTCGTTCATGATATCGTAGAACCGAATCAGTTTCTGGTCAGTCGAAATGCCACTCTGGGGAACACCGGCCTCAACACTGGCTCCGGCTGCCGCGTTTTCGACAAGCCGGTAGATTGCCCGATCATGCGATTTGATTGTTTGACAGTTGATTTTGACTATACCGAACCGATCACCTTGTGCCTCCGCTAGTTCGGCGACCTGCTCACAAACTGCATTGATGATAAGCGACTTACCGGTCCCTGACGGCCCGTAGAGAAGCATATTGGGTGGACGATTTCCCTGAAGCGTCGGTCGGAGATAGGTGATAATATCGTCCAGCTGTTGATCTCGGCCGACGATCCTGTCTTCGTCGATGATGGCATCCGGATCAAGCAGACCTTTATCTCTAAAAACGGAGTTTTGATTCCCTTTTTGAAGACGGCCTTTGATAGACTTGGAAAGTGATTGTTGATCGTCTCCGTCAGCCATATCATCAGAGTTGAGTCCATCCCATAAATAAATAAGGGGGACCGTGTGCGAGGTTAAATATGGGTTTTTCAGGGGATAGAGCGTAGTCTGAAGGGAATATTTAGAAGGTTGCTGGACCGTGGACGAAATCAAATCAAGGTATCCCGTGTGCGAGATGAAATGGACTCGGTTCCTAAGTCTGTAAACATGCTTAGATGACGAGTCCTATCACACCCCATGTGCAAAATGAACTTGGATCAGTCAAGAAGAACTGCGTCTCAGTTTGACGGATCGTGAGTCATTGTCAACCCCCACACCCCGTGTGCAAAATGAATTCTCATGAGACTACAGACCGCCTCGCTGGCAGTGGAAAAGTCGAATAGACCAATAGAACCACTGGAAAACGTGATTTAGAGAACTACAACCAAACCGAGCAATATGGCCAAATATGATTACTTTGGCTCTATTAAAAAAGATGAACTAGTTAAAATTATTAATATTGGCTCCACTACGGGTTCGGTTATTGGAGAAACTATATAAAACTTCCCCTTTCTCATAGTGCTCTTCTGAACTCGTCGTATGAACCGTCTCTTTCGTGAAATTCGACGTTGAGGGTCGATTTCCGTCAACAAAGCAGTTACCCCTTTCCTATCTTAGTGTGGATTTCATCTCGCACACGGGGTGTGGGGGTTCTCGTTGACAGCAAGATCTTCTCCAATCTTTCGGTACCTTTCACCCGATACTGCAGAAAGTCAACCGGGAACTAACGTTCTCGGTCGTGGTCTATGTCTCGTACTACAACAGAGATTGCGGCAAAACCGATGAGGTCGTGAAATGGTACGCGGCCTGTGATCTGACTGACCGTAGGCCGAAACAGGTCGAACAACTATATCGGAATCGTTCAGCCATCGAGACCGATTACTGACTGTTTCGTCAAGCACATGCAGTGACGTCAGTCAGCTACCATCATATCGCCCGTTGCTGTTGTGACGAGACTCGCTTGTTCGGGTTGTTCGCCGACCATCGCGGTCGTCCGTCCCGACGTTGACCCGCTCTCGACACTCTGGCCGACGAGTGTTCCGACCATCGACACCCACGGGTCTAACCACTCCCACGTCTCTCGCAGCGCTGGTATCCTCTCTCCCGGCGGATCGAACAACGCTCCGCCTACCGGGTCGTCGAGGTCCCCATACCGTTCGGCGTCAAGCAGGTCGTAGACCGCCTCGGCGATCACCTCCCGGACGAGAGTTTCCTGCTCTTGCTCGTCGTCCGTCGCTACGAACCACGGCAGGATAATCTCGCCGCGTTCGTCGTGGTTTCTATTGCCACGAAGCGGCAACGCGAACCGCCACCCTCCGCCGGTCTCGCGAACGAAATCGAATGCTGCGAGACGTTTCGTGTGGGTCCGAATCGAGCGCGCCGAGACATCCGCTCTCTCCGCGAGTTCACTTTGCACGAGGGGTGTTTCCGCGACCAGAAGCGCATGGACAACCTTTGAGAGCGTTGGTTTCCCCATCTCCGGCAGAATACGCTTCGTGTCGAGTGTCGAGAGCGCATAGCGAACCTCGTCGAGACGAACCTTCCGCCCCGGCGCTTTGCTCTCGGAACCGAGGTTATGCAGCGCTTCACCCACGTCGTAGGGTGTTCCGGTGAACGCCGCGAGCAGCGAGGTCGCTTCACGAGTCGGGCGGATGGATTTCTGCCGACAGAGCAATCTGACCGAGTGGGCGACATACTGGCGGTCGGTGGCGATTTCGATTGGCATTTTGACCGCGAACTCCGGGGCGTCGTCATGGACTTCCTGATTCGAGAGACGACAGCGCAATTGGTCGGCGAAGCCCTCGACGCTCTTTCCGACGAGCACGAACGACCCGATGCACTCGCCAAACGGGTCTTCGGCGTCCACCGACGGCGGAATGGCGCTCTCGCGTTTTTCCTCGCGGTCCTCAACCAACTGGCGGAACGCGGCGAACTCGCCGTATTTGGACTGTATCGTCGCTCCTTTGGCGATTGTTGTGGCGAGGTCAGCCTTCTCCGACTCTTTGAAATCGCGTGAGAATCGCGGAATGCGCGCCTCCCGGACGATCTCGACATCTGCGAGGTCCAACAAGTGTACCATCGTTCCAGCGAGACCGAGCGCATCGGTCGTGATTTCTCCTCGGAAGCGACTCTTGTTCTCGTAGTTGTCGTGGTAGAGGTCCTTCGTGAGGTCGCGGAGGTCCTCGGCGGCCTGTATGAGTGCATCCCGATAGCCCTCAGCGGTGGCGTCGGCATCAGCGAGATAACCGAGACACCGCGAGTTTCGCAGGATGTCCGTATGATTAGCGAGCAAATCACCGAGTTTGCTCGATTCGATGCGCTCCGGGGTGAGAACGTGCTGAAACGTTCGCGGGTTGGCTAACGCTAATGCAATGCACGTCCACCACTGGCAGGGGTTATCGTATTCAGCACCAACGTAGAGGCGGTCGGCTTTCTCGTCGTAGTACCAGTGCGGCTCAGCGCGGTCGTCTTTCTCTGGAATAGGGTGATTGACGAGACCGATGCCACCCTCGATAGCACTCCCAACAGCGGCGGCGTAGCGGTGGCGTGCAGCGTCCCGAACCTGATGATAGTGGGGAAGACGAGGGCGGTGGCTGTCGCGGTCGTCGGATGCGCTGCCACCGCTCCCGTCCCTACCCTCCGCGCCGGGGCTGTGGCGGCCCTCGTGTGCGGGCGGGGTTACACGGCTATTGTCGTAGTGATTTCCGGTCTCGCTAACGACCGCATCAAGCCGTCGCTGTCTGCCGATTTCGTTGTCAATCGTGTCGAGCAGTTCGCGGCCAGCCGCGAGCAGTTCGACTGCGTTGCCTCTCCCTGTAGCCCGTGGGAACGTTTCAACGAGTCCGAGGTCCGTAAGCGACGGGTCGCTGGTGGTGAGACACGGCTCAGTTGAATCCGCAGAAGGCGAATGGATAGGTCGTCACAATCACGGTACTGAAGCGGGAGAGTGGCGTTATGGAGAAGACACTCTTCCGCTTCGTGAAGCAGGTGGCTTCACTCGCTCAAAAGCTTACTGACGCT
>DASSKS010000215.1:0-8058 GCA_035690245.1 Halococcus sp.
CACAACAAACCGTCGAGGAAAAGACCGGCGGCGGCACCGGCCAACCAAGCTCTCGAAACCCGGCTGCGTACTCAACGATGGTGTCGGGCTGGAAAACTGGGGGGTGGTCGTCAGCGACGTTTTCGACCGTCCCCAAGGACACCCAACATTCGAGCGTGCCGGGGCATTTCCGTATCTATGGCCGGCGCTTCGAGAGTAGGAGGGATGACGATGAGTAGTGGTGGGCCGGCTCGGAAAAGCGACAGCCTCGCGGACGTCGTTGAAATGTTGCTCGATAAAGGTGTCGTGGTCAACGCCGACATCGTGGTGTCGATTGGCGATACCGAACTCTTGGGCGTGCAACTCCGGGCGGCCATCGCGTCGTTCGAGACCGCCGCCGAATATGGCTTGGAATTTCCCGAGGGAACCGATATGCGCCGCGTCGAGGCGGCGTCGGGACGAACCGAACTCGAAGGAGATGAGGAGACGGTTGCCGTCGAGAACGCAGACGACGAATCGATAGAAGACCACGAATCCGATACCGACAGCCGGTCCGCATCCGAACTCGGGAGTCGTCCGAACACCGAGGCAGGTGCGTCGGATGGAGAGGAGTCAGGAGAACCGGCAGACACCGAGACGAATGGAGAGGAGGAGACGGATGACGGAGATTGATGTCGATGGCGAGAACGCGCGCGATGGCTTGATGACACTCGTGGTCACGGTGGTCGAACTCCTCGTGGATACGATGGAGCGCGAGGCGATTCGACGGATGGAGTCGGGCGACCTCACAGACGAGGAAATCGAACGGCTTGGCTCGCGGTTGGCCACGCTCGAAACGGAAATCGAGAGTATCAAAGAAGACGAAGGCATCGACGAGTCGGTCGATGACCTCCGTGGCGAACTCGACGGACTGGTTGAGGATCTCGTACAGCGGGCCGACGAACCACAGCGGAACAATCGGAGCATCATCGAGGATGTCTGAGAACACCGAATTCGAGGACGGACGATACCTCTACTGTGCGGTGGGGCTTTCGGGTACTGAACCGAAAATCGAGGCACAGGGCGTTGACGAAGAACCCGTCCGAGTGCTCGCCATCGAGGACATCGGCATCGTCGTCCACGACTGCGATTCGTTGTACGATAGCGACGACATGGATGTGGTCAGGAAGTGGGTGCTCCAGCACCAGCAGGTCGTGGACGCGGCTGGCGAAGCGTTCGGCACTCCCCTTCCCTTTCAGTTCGATACGATTCTGACTGGTGATGACGGCCGCGTGCGCGAGTGGGTACTGGATGAACAGGAGACGATTTCAGAATACCTCGATGCGCTCGCCGGCCACTGGGAGTATCGTATCGAACTCCGGCGTGACGAATCGAAGCTCACGGAGGAACTCGAAACGACCGACGAGCGCCTTCAGGAACTCGGTGCGGAAATCGACGATGCCGGTTCGGGGACTGAATTTCTGCTCGAAAAGCAGTACGACAAACGGCTCACGGAGTTGAAACGCGAACGGCGCGCAGAACGCTCCGCCGCGCTCGAAGACCGCCTCACGGACCTCGCGCGCGAAGTCAACGAACTCGGCGACTCGACGACGCCCACTGACGAGCGCGAAAGTGAGGAACTGGAGACACAGGCCCGATTCACCGTGCTCGCAGCGGCCAAACAGGAAGAAACCATCGGCGAGATGCTCGATGAGGTCGCCGCCGAATCGGGTGTCGAGGTGCGATTCACCGGGCCGTGGCCGCCGTATTCGTTCGTGCCTGCCATCGGAGGTGAGAATGCAACCGAGTCGGGCGGATGAGGACGTAATTGTGGACCTCCTCGACGTAATCCTCCGGGATGGGGCGGTCATCGAAGCCGATGTCATCATCTCGGTTGCGGATATTCCATTAGTGGGACTCAAACTCCGAGCGGCACTCGCCGGAATGACCACGATGACCGAATACGGACTCTTCGAGGAGTGGGACCGCAGACAGCGCAGACGAGCACTCTGATCGCGGTGCTCTCGTCGTCTCAACACTCAAGAGATGGCGTCTCGACGGTCTCTGTGAGCAGTTCTTGGAGGGTCATGCACGCCAAACTAAGAACTGCTCATACTTTGACTAGACACCGCCCTCCTGCCCAAGACCTATGACTTGGTGAAAGAACAATACACGTATGGGACTGTACGAGGGGGTGAAAGATCTGCCAGTTGAGGCCGATGGATACGAGCTCACGTTTCACGAGCAGAACTGCACGGGGGACTTTGCGCGCGCGAGCGTCGTGCTGGCGGTCCAAGAGACCAAGCCTGGAACTCCTGCGTTTACTCGGCCGTGTACTCAGATTGCACTCCAGGGAAGTGACGCGACAGGATATGGTGAGGATGTCACGTATGACGAAGTAGACCACCACGCATTTATCGAGTCAACGACTGATCTTCCACTTGCCGGCGAATACACGATAGACACGTTTTCTGAGACGCTCAACGAGATCGACCTCTTCCCTGATCGGACTCCCCAGCGGAAGGCATCCCGCCATTATCGTCGGTGGGCGGTCGAAAGTGCCGCCCTCGACCTCGCGCTTAAACAGGCCGAGACCGATCTTGCCACTATCCTCGGTCGTGAATATGATCCCATTCGCTTCGTCGTCAGCAATCGACTGGGTGATCCGCCAACGTTTGACCGGGTTGCTACCTGGCTTGAGTTGAATTCCGAGTTGGAGTTCAAACTCGATATCACTTCCACTTGGACGGACGAGTTAATCGAGCAACTTGCGGAGACAGATGCCGTGCGAATTCTCGATTTCAAGGGCCAGTATAGAGGAACGATGGTCGACCAGCCCTCGGATCCAGATCTCTACCAGCGTCTCATCGCGCATTTTCCTAGTGTACTTATTGAAGATCCCATTCTGACCGACGAAACGCGAGTACTCTTCGAGGGTATTGAAGATCGAATCACATGGGATGCGCCGATCACGAGCGTGGAGAGTATCGAGCAACTACCGTTCGAGCCTAGCTGGCTCAATATCAAACCCTCCCGATTCGGGACGCTTGAGAGTCTCTTCGATTCTATCGAATACTGTCTTGATCACGATATCCGTATGTATGGCGGCGGACAGACTGAACTGGGTGTTGGACGTCAGCATATCCATGCTCTCGCATCGCTGTTTTACCCGTCGGCTCCGAATGATATCGCGCCGCGAGCATACAATCATCCGGAACCAACACCTAGCCTCCCGGAAAGTCCCCTGTCTCCCCCATCAGATCCCCGTGGTCTTGAGTGGCGCTGAATCACGAGAAAATGGCCAAAATGTGTTCTGTATATCACTGGCTGATACTTGCAAACAGTTGCTTTCGGCCAATTGAATCAAAAGCCAATAGCAGAATAAATCGGTGCATCACTAGTTAGCGCCTCAACTGAGTGGTTTTGTGTCGTCCTAACTGTAACCCTACTCTTTCCATCATTGCGATTCCTGGGCTGGCTGTCGTCGGTTGTGAACCATGGTGTGTCTCGATAGCGTTGTGAATCCACTGGATGGAGATTGACTATCTCTAGAGTGGTTGATCTACTCGCTATCGCCCTCCGCGCGCTCTTTGAGAGGTGTCCACGTCCGGTCAGTCTCACTTGTGGTGCCATTCATAACAATAATTTGATAATAACTCAGTTCTCCGGATGAGGCAGGATACCGACCGTTACCCAACATAGTTCTACATTTGAGATGAAACTGAATTATATTTGTCTGAGTAAACCAAGAGATGGTATAGGCATCCAGTTTCAACAACAAACTAACCCTGTTAGACATTCAGCTTAATATCCATAAATAGAAGTAACAATCATGCGTCTCTAGGATTTCCTACGAGTTTCAGTTTGTACGTCAGATGTAGCAGTAACAGTATACTGTCAGCTGATTTTGTCGAAAAATAGATATCGAATAGGGAATTAGGCCACGGGTTGTTCGTCGACCATTCCCTCGTGGCGTGTCTGAACAGGCCGCAGGTCTGCCCAAGTGTGACCGATGATGTAGTAGGCCGCCACAGCGGCGTAAAAGCCCACGAAGACGCCTGCAAGTGCTCCGATAACCGGGACGACGTTGAGTAGCGAGACGACGATACCACCGAGGACGATGACGCCGAGCGCCATCAGCCAACCGGTCGCGTAGGTCCTGCTCAATAGGACTGGACGCAGAGCGTCGAAGTCGAACCCAGCACCTAATCGACCGGTCTCGGCGAAGTTCGCGGTCGCGGCGGGAATGACGTACCACGCGGCGAGTCCGAGGAGCAGCGAGAGGAGCACTCCAAAGAGGATGCTGACTCCGCCAATCAGAGCGCCCGCATCGCCCGAGAACGCCGCCATGATGCCCCCGCCGACGAGTACGAATCCGACGATGGTGGGAACTAACCCGTAGACGAGCGTGATGGCGAACGCTTTCAGACCGTCGACGAGGAGGCTCTCCCAGTCCTCAAAGACGGGTGCCTCGTCGTTCTCGTTCATCGTCCGCTGGAGGACCCGCACGAGGTACCCCGAGACGATGAACGCCGGGATGAGGAGGAAGCTCAAGATCGACAGGAGACCGCCGATGAGGACGGTCTTGACGACCTCGTCACTGTTCCGCAGGTAGCTAATCGATTCACTGATCATTGTAGTCACCAAGAATGCTGGCCGCGAGGAGCGGCACAAACTATTCTTATTCATATAAACGTCTCCTGAGGAGATAAACCCTTCCTATGTTACATGATCGCTCGTCGCACAAACCTACACAGCGTGTTAGACGCAGAAGTAGAGGCAAAAGCGAAATCGGTTTTTGATACGATGAGGGATATCGGAGCACACTCACGTATGGTCACAGTACTGTTTATCGTCGGGCTGGCCGTCGCCGCGTTCGTTGGTTACAACATTGGCGGGTCCTCAACAGGTGTCGCGTTCGGCCCGGCTGTGGGAAGCAGAATCACTGGCAAAGTCGTTGCTGGTCTGCTGTTTACAGGCTTCGCACTGTTAGGCGGCTGGACCGTCGGGAGGGAGGTTATCGAGACGATGGGCGGCGAGATCGTTCCTGCCAACGAGTTCACGCTCGCCGCGAGCGTCGTCATCCTCTTTTTCACCGGGCTTTCGCTGCTCATCTCGAACCTCTATGGTGTCCCTGCCTCGACTTCAATGACCGCGGTCGGCGCAATCGTGGGTCTCGGTGTGGCGACCGATTCCCTCAACGAGGCGGTAATGTTCGGCATCGTTTCGGCGTGGATCGTTTCGCCCCTTGTCGCATTTTGGATTGGAGTCATCATCGGCCGATACATCTACCCCTACCTCGATGCGCGGGTCTCGTTTGGGCGTATTAAGGACGGACTCTTCCAGTTCGACCGATCTGGGGCAGTGCCACGACCAGTTCTCAAAGAAGAGGCGACTCTCCGTGATGCCGCCGGTGCAGCGGTGGTGCTCGTCGTCGCGTGTTACAACGCCTTCAGCGCGGGCGCATCAAACACCGCGAACGCGGTCGCACCGCTAGTGGGAAGTAACGCGATTACCGTTGAGCAGGGAGTCCTATTGGCGGCTGGAGCGATAGGAATCGGCGCGCTCACCATCGCGCGGCGCACGCTCGATACGGTCGGTGATGACATCACTGACCTCCCGATTCTGGCGGCGATACTCGTCTCGCTCGTTGGCGCGACCATCATCACTGTGCTGTCGGGACTGGGGATTCCAGCGAGTCTCGCGGTGAGCATGACCTCCTGTATCATTGGTCTAGGGTGGGGACGAGCGTCACGTGCGGTCACGCTAGCCGAGGTGGCTTCAGCCGCCATCGAAGGCGAGGGGGGACCGGACCTCTCAGCTGGTGCGCTCGTTGCCGCGGGAGCTGAGGATGCTGGCGGACACGATGCGAACAGTGCTCCGACGCCCGCTCCCGGTCCAACGGTGGGCGACCTCGCTGCCAGCGAGACGCCGAACGAGTCGGTGGCAGGTGATCGGGACGCGGCTGCTGAACCCGTGCCGAAGATCGGCGAGGAGAGTCCGGAAGTGCTAACAGCTGAGGACCTGTTCGACCGGGCGGCCACCGGTCGCATCGTCACACTGTGGCTTCTCACACCGACGATTTCTGCTATCGGGTCGTATCTTGTTTTTGCACTCGGGTTCTGATATCCGGTAGATGATGACGGTTCATCACAGATTCAGGAAGAAACTACTGCTCTGTAAGGATCGAAAGCATCTACTCAGTTGGCGGGTTTACAAGCAACAGCCCCAAGTGTTTTTCTTCTCGATACTACGCCCATGCGGGCAGTGTCAATCACTCGTGAAAAGGTACCTTCTATTGGTAACCATCGGTATTCCTCTCGACTGCAAATCTGTGACTTCTTTTCGAATATCTCCATCTGCATATTTACAATACATTTTTCACCAATCGGTGAGGTCACCTCGGTGGGTGATGCCATGCAACGAACTGAGCAATCCGAACCAGCGGAGCACGTACAAACCTGCGAGAGATGTGGAAAACGAATGTCCAAAATCTATATCGGAAATGGAACGTGTTACCACTGTCTCAGTGACATCTAGTTGAGCTAAACTCCTCCTTCCATGCTTGCACTCTCCGTACGGAGATAGCGGGAAGGAGAATCGGATAGAAAGCGCGTCTATCTTCCCCGGAATAGCTGAATGAGTTCTCCGATAGAGAGGCCGTTATTGTGAAGGAACTGCTGTATCTCCTGAACACTAATTCCTCTTTCTCGAAGCAATTGAATCACTTCACCGAGGGAAAGACCTTGATCTCGAAGCAGTTCCATGAACAGTTGAACGATGTTATCTTCTACCATCTCAATCGATAATCTACTGTTTCCTATATAAATCTTATTATGGAACAATCAATAATTGGTAATGTATGGATTTGAAAAGGGCAGTTGCGGCGAATGGATCGAGATCGATTCCAACGCTCTCGGTGGTCTTCTAGGGATAGTTCACCATCACACGGGTTAACAGCCGGTCTTTGACGCCAGTCTTCAGAGTCATCGTATCCCCTCAATGTCCACTTCATAGGCGTCCCTGAGAGACGACTATTGCACGGTTCAGCACGTGCTCAGAGCGCATGTGAGAACGTCTCAGAGATTTCCGTCGTGGAGTCTGCATGCTGTCTACAGCACGTTGGGAACGTCAGCATCGGTGCGTGGCGGTTCACTACCGTCGGCGTTGAACGTCGCACCACACTGGAGACATCGATACTCGTACTCGTTGAGCGGTTGGTGTTCGATGGTTTCGGCTTCGTAGGCCGGACAGACGACCGTCGACGTCATGTCACCGGGTGTGTCGAGCATGGTTCTCACCCAAAAGTGGAGAACAGCGCACTCGTTGACTACCTTCTGGCCGCTTTCTTCGCCCTCGTTCGCTATCGTTGGCTACAGCAAGCGGACAGCGAGACGAGAGTGAAGAGCGCTCAGTGCGCTCGGTGGTCTCGGCATAGGCGGTGTTCCAGTGGATTTCCAGGTTGTGTTCTTTGATCCCGCGTAAACTCTCTGATGTGTTATTGCACATTTCATAAGTGCTCCACTTGAGTTGCCAGATACCGAGAGTAAAGCGAAACAGATGGATGAATGCCGGCATCTGCTAGATGAGCGTGACTGTCGCGGCGAGCGCGCCGGAACAATGAATTTCGTCGGCGGGTGTGTTTGCTTTTCTTCGGACGCTACCCAAGTACAGTGCCTCGCCAGCATCGCCGACACGCTCGCTGTCGCGGTCCTTACTCGGTAGCACAGTCACGCTGCGCTGGACCTCGTCCTTGAGTTCAACGCGCAGCGTCGAAAGCACTTCGGCGAGTTCCGCGGTCATAGCTGGATGTTCGCCAGCTCGCTTTAGGGCGGGAGGTATTTCTTTCGTGAACTCCGCGGCCGCGTTGACCACACCCTAAAGGGTGTCATAGAACGGTTGGCATGGATTTCGGTTGTCGGTCAAGAGGTCCGCTGCCGCTGGTTCTCAATAGCGACAACACTGACTGTTTATTAAACATCGTTTTTCGCGCTGCTACAGAGGTGTGTGAAGAGTTCTATGACACGCTCCACACCCTAGTGTGTTCTCGCCGAGCAGGTCGCCGACATCGTCGTACAGGTCCGTTCGCCATGCGTAGCC
>DASSKS010000216.1:0-2036 GCA_035690245.1 Halococcus sp.
CCGGGATTTGAACCCGGGGCCTCTCCCATGCCAAGGGAGTGATCTACCCCTGATCTACAAGCCCGCACCCTGAATTGCGCCGTCCGTTGCTTAAACCCATCGAACCCGGAGTACGAGTCGAAACGGTTTAGTCTGGCGCGCGGATGAACCACGATGGGAACAGCACGGCCGCAAATCCGACTCGTCCATATGGACTAGAGATTGCGGTAGTGTTCGGTAGCGATTCGTGCGATTCCTATCCTCACTATGGCACGGATGCACACACGACGCCGCGGTTCGTCCGATTCGGACAGGCCCGTGGCAGACGACCCACCGGAGTGGAGCGACGTCGATGCGGGCGCAATCGAAACCCGCGTCGTCGAACTGGCAGACCAAGGATATAGCCCGAGCGAAATCGGGCTAAAACTCCGCGACGAGGGCGTACAGGGAACACCGATTCCGAACGTCCAGTTGGCTACGGATAAAAAACTCACCGAGATTCTAGAAGACAACGACGCCGCGCCGGACCTCCCGGAGGACTTGCGCAATCTCCTCGAACGGGCAGTCAGGCTGCGCGAGCACATGGCAGACAACCCGAAGGACGCCCAGAACAAGCGCGCGCTCCAGAACACCGAGGCGAAGGTCCGCCGGCTCGTCGCGTACTACCGCGGCGACGAACTCGACGCGGACTTCCAGTACACCTACGAGCGCGCACGGGAACTCGTCTAGATGGCCGTCGCCGGTCGTACAGGGGAATCGAAGACGGCGACCAGCATCGCCAGTGCGCTCCGCGAAGCCACCTTTGTGCGGTTGCTTGCGGATGCGACCGGCGATTCGTTGGCAGCCACCGGTCTGTTCGCCCGTGCGCTCTCCTATCGCGGGACCCCGTTTCAGGCGAGCGTTATCTCTACGGAGCGACCGACCGACGCGACCGACGCGACCGACGACACGACGACCGTTTGCATCGGACGAGCGGGGGCTGGCGAGGTTACGCTTCCCGCCCGAGAGACGCCGGCGAGCGAGACGGCCTTCGAGGTGTGCCGCGAACTCGATGCCGACCCCGACCCGGTGCTCGCGCTCGCAGGCGCGTTCACAGCCGGTGCGTTTGAGGGCAGTGTCGCCTTCGAGAGCGCGCGCGACCGAGAACTCATCGAACAACGCCCCGGTGTCGCTATTCCAGTGACGGACCTCACCGACGGACTCACGCACACGACGCTTGCCCACGCTCCCTTTTCGGGAGACAGCGAAGCGACCGCGGCGACGTTCGAAGGCTGTAAGACCGATACCGACGACGGACGGCGAGAGGTCGCCTCACTGCTCGCACTCTCTGTGGTTAACATGGAGAAATCGACACCACGTGCCGCAGAACGCATCGAGCGCGCGCTCAGACCCTACGCGATAACCGAATCTGAGAACTCCACAGGATTCGAGACTGTTGGCGGGTACACAGACGTACTCCGTGCGAGCGCGCGCGAACAGCCCGGAATCGGACTCGCGCTCGCGCTCGGTCACGACGTGCGCGAGGCGGCGCTTTCTGCGTGGCGCACACACGGAAAACGCGCACACACGGCGCTTCGGAACGCGAGAACCGAACGGCATCGAAACCTGTTCATCGCCCACGTCGGGGCGGACGCGCCGCTTTTGACGACTGCCCGACTCCTGTGTGACTTTCGCTCGCCGGAGCCGGTAGCGCTCGTCGTTGGTGAGAAACGAGCAGCCGCCGCGGCGAGCGAGGGTACGGATATTGGCCAGCGGATGCGTGAAGCCGCCGATGGCGAGGGGTGGGGAAGCACACGGCGCGGACAGGCCCGTTTCGAGGACGGGGAAGAATTCGTGACGGCGTTTCGGGAGGCAGTAGCGTGAGACGCGCACAGCTCCGAACGGAATCGAGTGCTCCCGAAATCGTCGCTGCGGCTCTCGTCCCGGATAACACCGAGGAGATGAAAACGAAGGTAGACGGCGACACAATCGAGACCACAGTTATGCGCGAGACGACCGGCGGACTCCGCTCGACGGTCGATGACTACGTCGTGAATCTCTCGGTGGCAGAACGAGTC
>DASSKS010000217.1:0-4804 GCA_035690245.1 Halococcus sp.
TCCAGATCGACCACCGCGATGGAATCGTCGGCCATCAGAGGGTGGTGTGTGCCGTCAGTAATACTGTCCACGTCACGAACCAGAAACAAAAGGCCATGAACGCGACGTAGAGGTTGTCCTTTGCGGAGAAGTCCTCGACATCGATGCCCAACAGCCGCAAGGCCGGGAGTTGGAGGAAGATAGCGGCGGCGAGCGGGTACAACCCAACGGGGTCGGTCGCCACCCCGCCCGTAAGCACCGATGAGACGAGTCCGGCCACGATTCCAGCGAGCGCCGCAAGCGGCGTGACCGTCAGACTCCTGCGGTGTGAAGCCCGTTCATCCACTGTCTCGGTCGCCATACACGGACTCCGTGGTGCGCGCTCAAAAATCTTCGTTCTCGGGACGCTGTCCCTCCAGTACAGTGGGCTGGGTGCATACGCGGGCCGCACATTTATGCGGGTTGCGCTCGTGGGTTTTGGCGATGACTGAATCCGATGAGGAGGGCCTTTCGGACCTGCCGCCGAGTGCGAAACTCGTGTTCAAGGTGCTCGAATACAACGGCACGCTCACCCAGAAAGGAATCGTCGAGGAATCGATGCTGTCCGCACGCACCGTCCGATACGCCCTCGAACGCCTCGAAGGGGCTGGTGCTGTCGATGAAGACGTCTACTTCGCCGATGCTCGCCAGAACCTCTATGAAATAACGCCCGAGACGGCCGCCGAAAGCGAGGCTGGGCCGGCGGTTTCTGACGACTAATACAGCTATTTTCTGTGTGCTACCGTCATGAGCCGCTGCAACAGCGGACGGCGTTTCTCAATCGACCGACTTGATACTCACCGGCGGATTCGTGCTGGATTGCCCCGAGAGATCGACCTGTGGGTCGGGCATATCGATACCAGCCGCATCGAAGCGCTTCTTGACCGCGGTGAGGTACTCACCACGAACTTTCAGGTAATCCGTGCGATTCGGGTCGCCAATCCAGAATCGTGAGGTGAGTCCGACAAACGAATCGGCGAACGCACCCCGGTCTGGATACGATGACTCGGTCAGTCGTACCGTGGGGGCCGGGTCGTCGAGGATGTCGTCGTGTCTTTGGGCTTCCTCTATGATGATGTCGGATGCCTCTTCGATGTCGTCGTCGTAGCCGATACCGAAGTTGAACTGAATCCGCAGTTCGTCGTTTGCGACACGATTTTTGATGACGTCATCCGTCAAAACGGAGTTCGGCACTGTCAGAAGCTCGTTATCGAACGTGTGTACTTTGGTGACGCGAAACGAGATGTCACTGACGATACCGACATACGAGCCGTTGTCCCACTCTATCCAATCACCGATGCGAAACGGGCGGTCGATGTAGATGAACACCCCGGCGACGAAATTCGAAATCGTGTCCTGAAGGGCAAACCCGATTGCGAGCGTCGCCGCCGCCGCAATCGCCGCCAGCGAGGTGAGCAGATTGCCGTAGTTTGCGCTCTTGAACGCGATTGCGAGCGCGACCAATACCAGGAGCAACTTCGTCAGACGCAACAGCGGTTTCTTCTCGTGTGTGTCGAGTTCCCGCCGGTTCAACAACCGGTTGACGAACGGAATCACGGTTGCGCGCCCGACGATATACACGACGACAAGCGCGATGATGAACGTGAGTATCCCGCCGATTTCCGCGGCAGCGGGAACACCCAACTCGCGCAGGAGTTCCCCTATCGGACCGATTTTGTCGGGTTTGAACGCATCGGAGACGTCCGTTCCGGTCGTCCCGTTCGGGGTCAGCGGTCCCATCTGTAACACCCACTCCGCCAGACGAGCATCCATCAGTGATAGGTCGCCGTATTCCCGCGTGTTTCGACCAGTTCGGCACTCGCGCGGTCTGCGAGTCGGTCGGCCAGTTCGTCGGTGGTCCCGTCACCGCGCGCTGCGCGAAGGAATTTTACTTTCACTAACTCGCGGTCACGGAGTTGGCGTTCGAGTTCCTCGCTCACGCTCTCGATGCCTGACTTTCCAACCCGGAGCGTGGCGTCAACGCCGTGGGCGCGTTCTTTGAGCGTTCGCTCGTCGGTCATCATATTCCGCGTCGTGGCCCAGCGGACGTAAATTTATTCATATGGATAGCGCGCCTGTGTCCCACACGCACACGTGATGACGACGTGGCCGTCCTGTGTGCGGACTCGACAGTTTCGGCCCGGTCTGAGATACCTATCGCAGTTGTCACAGGTGAATCGCTTGAATTTTTTTGGGAGCGGACGACGATTTCGCTCTGCGATTCTGTGGGCCAGTCTGACGTACTCGCGCGCGCGGGCGTCGTGGCCCGCTTTGGCGGCTTCACGGGCGAGGGCGTGGAGGCGTTCGATGCGTTCGTCGGCGAGAGTCATTCTGGTCGCTTCGTCTGTGGATTCACTATCGAGGACTATCCGTGTTGCTTTCGCGTTCCGGTGGAGTTATCAGATTCGCCGGCACCCTCTCGGTGTGCGCGCGCTCAACTACCTCGAACTCGAAGGCCCGCTCCAACGAAGCGGTTGGGGTACCGCCGCCGCCCAGCAACGCAAAGCGCTCGCCACTACCGATATCGAACTCCTCACGTCGCCCTGGCGTGGCGGCGACCTCCGTTCGGCCACCTGCTCGCTCGCATCGAGTCACGAGTTATTTGCCGACTACGACCTCGCACACTGCAACGCGCCCGGTCCGGGAAGCCTCGCGGTCGCGCGTCACGCTCGAAAAAATGGAATTCCGCTCGTGCTCCACGCCCACATGACCGCAGAGGATTTCGGGGAATCGTTTCGGTTTTCCTCACGGGTCGCACCCGCGCTCAAACAGTATCTCAGATGGTTTTATTCTCAAGCCGACCTCGTGCTGTGTCCGAGTCAGTATACCAAAGGACTGCTCGAAGCCTATCCCGTCGATGCACCCATCAGAACCATCACCAATGGCGTCGATTTCGACTCGCTCGCGGGCCACGAAGACCTGCGTGAGACCTACCGCGACCGGTATGACCTCAACGGAATGGTCGTCTTCGCGCTCGGGAACGTCTTCGAGCGCAAGGGACTCACCGATTTCTGCCGACTCGCAGAAATGACAGAATACGAGTTCGTCTGGTTCGGTCCCTACGATACGGGACCACACGCCTCCGTGGCAGTGAAACGACGGACCGAAAACCCGCCCGAAAACGTCACCTTTACTGGTTGGATTGAAGACAAACGCGGCGCGTTCGGGGCCGGCGACGTGTATCTATTCCCAACGAAAAACGAAAATCAAGGCATTGCCGTGCTCGAAGCGATGGCCTGTGGCAAAGCGGTCGTCATCAGCGATATTCCAGTATTCGAGGAGTTCTTCACCCACGGAGAAGACTGTCTGAAATGCAGTAGTCGGGGGGAATTTCGGGTGGCGCTCTCTCGACTTGCCGAGAATCCGAACCTCCGCGACCGACTGGGCGCGAACGCGCGCGAAACCGCTGGCGACCACAGCCTCGAACGGGTTGGCGAGGAGCTTTCGACGGTGTACCGCGAAGTCGCAACCCCTTAATTCTCCCTGCGTGAATCGACTGGCGATGCCACCGCACGTCGTTGCGTTCACCGATACCTACCTGCCGACGGTGAACGGCGTCACCTACACCATTCGGACGTGGCGCGAGCGCTGGCGCGAGTGCGACGGTCGGATGGACGTGGTGTATCCCCGCTCGGGAGAGTACGAACCGGAATCGGGCGAATTTCCCGTTAGAAGCCTCCCGTTTCCCTTTTATGATGATTTCCGTATCGGCACCCCAACGATACCCGGTGCGGTCGAGCGTGCGGACATCGTCCACGCACACACCCCCTTTGGCGTGGGAGTGGGCGGCCTTCGACTCGCGCGCAAGGTGGAGAGACCGCTGGTCGCTTCCTATCACACCCCCACCGCCGAATATGCCGGCTACCTCGCGGAGGGCTGGCTGCTGGATGCAGTCGCGCGAGCCGGCAACGCCTACGAGAGATGGTTTCTCGGTCGCGCAGACCGCGTTATTGCCCCAAGCGAGACGGCCCGAAAGGCCCTCGAATCCCGTGGCATCGAGCCTGTTTCAGTGGTTCCAAACGGCGTGGATATCGACCGATTTGCCCCGAACGATTCCGCAGAATTTCGCGCGCGCCACGACCTTCCAGACGGTTCGCTCGTCGGCTACACCGGCCGCCACGGGTTCGAAAAACGCCTCACGGACCTCCTCGATGCCGCCGAGGGAATGGATGCAACGTTCGTCTTCGGTGGTGACGGTCCCGCGCGCAAAACCTTAGAAGAACAGGCCACAGAACGGGACATCGACGCGCGGTTTTTGGGCTTTCTCGACCGCGCCGAACTCCCGGCCTTCTATGCCGCACTTGATGTCTTCGGCTTTCCGAGTCCAGTCGAAACCCAAGGATTGGTCGCCTTAGAGGCGATGGCCTGCGGAACGCCCGTCGTCGGAGTCGATAACGGCGCGCTCACCGAAACCATCGACGACGGCGATACGGGCTATCACTACGAACCCGGAAGTATCGGTGGGTTCCGTGCCATGCTTCGGCGCGCACTCCGCGAGCGCGACCGCCTCTCTGAAAACTGTCTCTCGCGGCGCGAGTCGATGAGTGTCGAGCACTCGGTCGATTCGCTGTCTGCTGTGTACGATGCGGTCAGGTAGTTAGGCAGTCGGCTCGACTCCGAGGTGGTCGTAGGCTCTGGCCACCGTAATCCAGAGGAAGACGCTGCCGATGCCGGCAATCACCGTCGCAACGAACAGTCCGACCACGGCGACCGAACCGAGTGCGTCGGCCACAGCACTCCCGACTGCCTGCAAAACGGCGTTCACGATGGCAATTGCGATTAACAA
>DASSKS010000218.1:0-5908 GCA_035690245.1 Halococcus sp.
GTCGATCTGGACGTTGGCGAGGGCGAGTTCGCGTTCGAGTCGAGTCGTGGTAATGGGGTAGGTCATTCCGTGTTCCTCGATGAGTTCGACGATAGCGTCCTGTCCATAGGTCATACCGCTGGTTACATCGTCGGCTATCTAAAACCTTCCACCGAGACGAATCCGAGCGAGTACGCCACGAACGGTCGGTATCGACCGATAGTGGCTGTTTTGCGACTGTTCTAAAAACGAAGTCGTTGGAGGCGCACCTTTTTATGAAGACACGAAGAAGGGACGAGCGGAGGAACAAAACCGTGGAACCCATCTCTTTCAATGATGCACAGACGTACGAACCCGACGAGGGCTGGCGGCGCGTCTCGATGGCCGGTAGCGACCGGTTCAGTTTCGAGTGGTTCGAGAAGCCACCGGGCCACTCCTCGCCACTGCACGACCACGAAAACGAACAGGTCTGTCTCGTCCTCGATGGGGAGTTGACTATCTATACCGACGAGGACGCCGTGACACTGGAGCGATACGACTCGGCGTGGCTCGACGCATGGGAGTTACACCGCGTCGAAAACACCGGCGACAAACGCGCCGTCGGGCTGGACGTGTTCGCGCCCGGCCGCTCGTTCGACTTCTGGCTCGACCGCGAGACGGACGCGGAGTAACACCGATTTTCCGAGGTACCATCGCTCCCAACCGACACAGGCCCGTGGGACTCGTTGACCCAAACCTTTTTGGGAACCGATGACAACCGTTCCATCAGCATGGCTGGAGCCCACAGTCCAGAAGAGATACGACAGCGATACGATCTCTCTGGCGAGTCGTTGCCCGCGCGTATCCGCGACAGTTGGACCAGTTACCTGTTCATCGTGCCGATATTCGTGTTTTTTGCGTTCCTGTTTTATTATCCGATACTGCGGGCTATCTGGCTTACCTTCACGAACTCGGTCCTCGGGGGGTCGGGAACGTTCATCGGCATTGATAACTACGTGTGGCTGGTGACAAACAACGTCTTCATCTACGCGCTTGGCTGGACGCTGGTGTTCGTTTTCAGTACGACAGCCCTCCAGCTCGTTCTCGGTATGCTTGCCGCGCTGTTGCTCAACGAATTCGCCGAGGGGTCGCGTGAGTGGCTGAGTGCAATCGTGATATCGCCGTACTTCTCGGCATCGATTGCGGGCGGCGTGATCTGGGCGTGGTTCCTCAGCCCTGACTTTGGGCTGATAACGTGGGTGGTGACCGACCTCGGGTTCCAATCGCCGACGTGGCTTGCAGAGGGCGTTTGGCCGTTCTTTTGGATGATCATCGCCCAGACGTGGCACGACTTCGGGTACTCCGCCATCATCTACGCCGCCGCCGTCCTGAGCATCCCGAGCGAACAGTACGAAGCGGCGGCCATGGCGGGGGCCGGACGGCTCCAACGATTCCGCGATGTGACGCTCCCCCATATGTTGACCCCGACTATTATCGTCCTCGCGCTCCGGACGGCGTGGAACATCGCGGAGTACTCCCAGCCGTTCGAACTCACCGGCGGCGGTCCGGGGACGAAAACGATGATTCTCAGTATCCTGACCTATCGTACCGCGTTCGTCAACCTCAATTTCGGCCGGGCGACGACCATCGGTATCGTGATGGTCATCATCTCGATGGGTGCCGCCATCTTCTACGTGACCGTGATTTCAGAGGAGGAGGACCTCTACCTCTAGGTGACCACCAATGTTAAACGAAACCAAACGCGCACGAGCGCTCCTGTACGTCGGTATTGCCCTGTTCATCGCGTGGGCCGTCGTTCCCTATCTGTGGGTGCTTCGGACCTCGCTCCTGCCGTACTTCGCGTCCATCAGCCCGGAGACGAGCTACATCCCGATAGGAAAACTCACACTCAAGCCGTTCATCGAGGTGTGGAATGCGTTCCCGATGGTGACGTACTTCCGGAACAGCGTCATCGTCGCGGTCGTCGCAACCATCATCTCGGTCGTCTTCGCCATCCCCGGAGCATATGCGTTCGCGCGTCTCGATTTCCCGGGGCGGAAAGTCCTCTTTTATACCGCTGTCTTCTCGATGATGTTCCCGTGGATCGTGCTCACGATCCCGATATACGGCATCTTCTTCAATCTCGGGCTGGTCAACACGTTATCGGGCATCATCATCGCGTTGGCCATCCTCACCCTTCCACAGACCATCTGGCTCCTGCAAGGGTTCTTCCGACAAGGAATTCCCGCAAATATCGAGGAGGCCGCCCAGATCGACGGCCTTTCTGAAGTCACAGCATTCGTCCGTATCGTCCTCCCGCTCTCGCTACCGGCGGTGGCCGCAGCCGCGCTGTTCGCGTTCCTCACCGCATGGAACAACTTCCTGTGGGTGTTCGTGCTCACGAGCGATACGCGCGTCCAGACAGCGACGGTTGCCATCCACAAACTCCTCGGAAGCGATGTGATGCGACAGTGGAACCTCTTAATGGCCGGTGTGGTGCTTCTCGTCTTGCCCCCGGTCATCTTCTACGGTCTCTCTCAACGGTACGTCGGGGAGGGACTCGCAGGGTGACCCACCGTGTGGCGTGCACCACCCGCTTGCAATCGGTGTTGCATTCGGCCTGCAATGGTGGCTCAACCAGGAAAAATATAAGAAGGCTGGCCACGAACCATCGGTCTGAGTGATTAATTACCATGGCACAAGTACGATTCGACGACATCACGAAGGTGTACGACGACTCGGCGGGGACTATCGTCGCCGTCGAGGAACTGGATCTTGAGATCGAAGACGGCGAGTTCATCGTCTTCGTTGGACCGTCAGGCTGCGGGAAGTCGACAACCCTACGGATGACTGCCGGACTCGAAACCATTACGGAGGGAGAACTGTACATCGGCGACGAGATGGTCAACGATGCCGCGCCGAAGGACCGGGATATCGCAATGGTGTTCCAGAACTACGCGCTCTACCCCCACAAAACGGCGCGAGGAAACATGGCCTATGGCCTCAAAATGAGCACCGACCTCAGCGACGAGGAGGTAAACAGCCGAGTCGAGTCGACCGCCGAGATGATGGGTATCACGGACCTCCTCGATAAGAAGCCGGCGACGCTCTCGGGCGGACAACAACAGCGCGTGGCCACCGGTCGAGCCATCGTCCGCGAGCCAGAGCTGTTTCTATTCGACGAACCGCTGTCGAACCTCGACGCGAAACTCCGCAAACATATGCGGACGGAGTTAGCGCGTATCCACGCCGAGGTCGGCATCACGAGCATCTACGTGACCCACGACCAGGAGGAAGCCATGACGCTTGCAGACCGTATCGTCATCCTCAACGACGGCGAACTCCAACAGGTCGGCACGCCAAAGGAAGTCTACTACCAGCCTGCGAACGAGTTCGTCGCGGACTTCATCGGTTCACCCTCGATGAATCTCTTCGACGTCGAACTCACACAGAACGATGACGGGACCGCGACACTCACCAACGGCGAGTCCTTCGAATACGAGGTCGGTGAGCGGTTCGTCCAGACCCTCCGCGGGACGTCCGACGACGATGCATTCACGTTCGGACTCCGCCCCGAAAACATCGAAATCGCCCACGACGACCGGAACGCGAAAACCGTCAGCATGGGCGTCAACGTCGTCGAAGTCATCGGGTCGGACAACTTCATCTATCTCGACCTCGATGGACGGGAGTTCCGCGCCCGCACCTCGTCCTACATCGAACCCCAAGAGGGCGACATCGTGGAGGTCACGTTCGACGACGATGACATCCACCTCTTCGACCGCCAGACCGGTGAGGCACTGGTCCACGGGACGACAACACACGAGTCCGGTGAAATTCCAGAGCACCTTCGGAGTCAGCAGCAGGTCGAGCACGCTCGAAGCACTGACGACTGAGAGCCATCGGTTTTTCGTCCCGTTTTATCGCGATTGACTCCGCTCGGGAGTCTGTATTACTCCGTGTCACTGACACCGGTCTCAAACCGTACTCCGTCTCGAACTAGTATGGACACGACGATTGGAGTCGCTTTTCGAGGTCTTTGATGACAGCGGTCGTCGTCGTATCGCCACCGAGGTCGGGCGTCCGTGGCGCATCGAGGTCTTGTAACTGCGCCCGAACAGTGTCCTCCAGATGGGTCGCGGCGGCGTTTTCGCCGAGGTCTTCGAGCAGTAGTCCGCCGCTGAGAACGCTCGCCAGCGGATTCGCCGTTCCCTCACCGGCGATGTCCGGGGCTGTGCCGTGGACCGGTTCGAACATCCCAGGGATGTCCGGGTCGGTCAGGTTCACGTTCGAGGAGGGTGCGAGACCGAGACCGCCGACCACTCCTGCGGTTGCATCCGTCAGGATGTCAGAGAACAGATTTGGGGCAACGACCACGTCGAACAGTTCCGGTTGTGTCACGATACGCAAATTCGCGGCGTCAACGTAGAGGTGTTCCAGCGTGACGGCAGGATATTCGTCCGCGACCGCCGCGACGACCTCGTCCCAGAACGTGGACCCATACGAGAGTACATTTGATTTCGTGATGGTGTGGACGATTCCCTCTCGCTCCCGTGCAGCATCGAAAGCGGCTCTGGCGATGCGCTCTATGCCTTTTCGTGTGTATGCTGCACACTGAAGGGCCATCTCGGTTTCGCCGTTCCGTTGGAGTTTCCCACCCATATCGAGGTACGCTCCCTCGCTGTTTTCTCGGAACCACAGGATATCGATCTCGCCCGATTGATAGCCATCGAGCGGTGAAACGTGGTCCGCGTACAGTACTGCTGGCCGGAGGTTCGCCCACAGGTCGAACTCCCGCCGAATGCGGTGGTGACCCTCCGCTGCGACGTATGCGTTGTTCACGTCAGGATGCCCTACCGCGCCGAGGAGGACCGCGTCGTGGGTTCTGAGTGCATCCATCGTGCCGTCTTTCATGACCTGCCCGTGTTCCAGAAAGAACTCGGCACCGAGCTCGTAGTCGGTTTTTTCGAGTTCGAACCCATGAATCGATGCAAGCGTATCGAGAACCGAAACCGTCCCAGAAACGACTTCGGTTCCGATCCCATCTCCCGGTACGACGGCTATCGAGTACGACATACCTCACCCACTACACAGAACACTAAACCATTTCGGGAGACGAAGGGTACGACGCCGATGAAGGTACGCTCCTGTTGTCGTTCTTCGCAGGAGTCGTGGTACCCCATCAACTGGAAGGGAGTGCCAGTCGGATTCGAGGTGAGACGAACAGGCCGGAGTCAGAATCACACTCCGTTTGGTCGAGGAGGGCGACGCTGGCTTCGGTCACCGCTACGGCGGTCATCACTCGAAGGTTCTCACGTCGCTCGCATGATCCGTGATGTATTCCCAGTCATATGTGACACCGAGTCCTGGCCCGCTGGGTACCGCCACAGTCCCATCGTCATCGAGCGTCCAAACGGCGTCTGTGTAGCTATCATACACCGGTGGTTCCGAGTGCGGAACGCGCGCTTCGGGACCGATGAGACCGAGTTCGTAGTAGTTCGTGTTCCGGACTGCTGCCATACAGTGGCGCGTCTGTGGTCCTGCAAGATGGAACTCGACATCGAGACCGTGACCCTCCGCGACGCGCGCTATCTTCATCGCCCCCGTGATGCCGCCGTCCCAGACCGGGTCGGCACGGACGAAATCGGTCGCCCCACTATCGACGAAGTCGGTGTGAGCCTCGACCCCCCGGAGCATCTCTGCCTGTAGCAGCGGCGTATCGAGGCGGTCCCGGAGTGCTCTGTGACCGTGTACCGACGTACCGGCGTCGCGGTATGGGTCCTCGTACCAGAAAAAGTCCTGTTCGTCACACGCACGGCCGACGGCCAGCGCGTCGGCGAACGTTTCGTAGCCACACACCGGGTCGAGCATCAGGTCAAACTCGTCGCCAACGGTCTCCCTGACGGTCTCGATGGTCACCATATCGCGCTCGATGTCACCTCCCTCGACG
>DASSKS010000219.1:0-4139 GCA_035690245.1 Halococcus sp.
TTTCGTCCGGGTCCGCTCCAAGAAAGCCGGCTATCGAGGCACGGGCGTCCTCAAACGCTTCAAAGAGCGCGGGATACATCCCTTCTTCTGTGGGTGCGACGTACTGTTGGCGTTCGATACACGCACAGGTGGCTTCGACGACGCGCCGGGGCGCAGGGCTTGCCGCGCCCGTGTTCAGGTAGGTCACGCCGTCGAGTGCTGGCATATCCGCCCGGAGGTCGAGTGGGTCCATAGCCGACGTGGGCGCGCAGGGGTTGAAGTGTTTTCTCTCGCGGACCGTGTCCAAGTGAACACCGTTATGCGCTCGCCGTCCGCCGTGGTGGTATGTACCTCGCAGACCGGACGTGGCCCGAATTGGACGAGTACGTCGCGGGTGAGTCGCTTGCCGTCGTCCCGTTGGGTTCGACCGAACAGCACGGCCCGCATCTCCCGCTCGCTACCGACCATCTCATTGCAGAAACTCTCGCCCGCGAGGCCGCAGACCGCGCGGATGTGCTTTGTACTCCGACAGTGAACGTCGGCGTGAGTCCGCATCACCGCCAGTTTCACGGCACAATGTGGGTCGATGCGCCGGCCTTTCGGGACTACGTCGGAAGCCTCGCGCGCAACCTTACGTATCATGGATTCGATAGAATCGTGTTCGTCAACGCCCACGGCGGCAACATCGTGCATCTCAGGGAAGTCGGTCGGCGGTTGCGTGACGACGGGACCGCTTACGCTCTCGAATGGATGTGGAACGATTCGATTCCGGACCTCGTTGATGAGTTGTTCGTCCACAATGGTCCTCACGGCGGGCCGAAAGAGACCGCGATGATTCAACACATCGCGCCCGAACTCGTTCGTGATGACCAGTTGGAGGCGGCACGGGATGATGGAATTTCGGACCTCGAAGCGGCCGATACGCTCGTCCACGGCGCGCGCACGTTCTACGATTCAATCGACAACACCGAAAACGGGGTACTAGGCGACCAGACCGATGCGACCGCCGAGAAAGGTGAGCAGTTGTTCGAGGCTGCGACCGACCAACTCGTACAACTGCTCGACTGGCTCGACGCACAGCCACTCGATGCGCTCATGGCGAAACCGCACGTCGACCCACAGCCGGATAACGGACGATAGCCGAACAGAACGCAATAAAATATCATCTTTGGGATCACAACCGAGATTCCGTATTGTAGTATGTTTCAGAAAATGATACACAAAATCAAATCCTAGCTGAGAACGTAAAGATTACAAATCCGGTTCCAAATGAGAACCGCAGGCCACACCCTCCCCAGCCGATTCACTCACTCGTTTCACTCGTTCGCTCATCCCTCGCGCGCCGATTTGCGCTCGGTGTTCGCTTTCGCTCACACACGAGCGTGAGCGCGCGCCAACCGTCCCACAGGAAGCTATAGGCATTAGCAGAGATACTCATAGATTTGCGGCGAGTTGAGCGCTGGTAGAGCCGTTGAGAGATATGTCTTGACATCTTCGAGCGTTTGAAACAGGCGGTTGGCTCGGCCCTCACGGAGCTGTCGCCAACAGTTTTCGAGCGGATTCATCTCCGGCGAGTGTGACGGCAAGAACTCCAGAAGCAGGCCGTCCGCGGCGGCCTGCTTCTTCACCGTCTTCGCGATGAAGTAGCTCGCATTATCCAACACGATGGCGAGCTTCTCGCCGAACTCGTGCTGTATCGCTCGCAGGAAGTGTTTCGCCACTTCGGCATTGAACCGATTCGGCGTGAGAGCGACGAAGCGCTCGCCATCGTCGGTGACTGCCCCGAGCATGTTCATCTTTTCACGAGCGCCCGAGACTGCCGGTCTCGGGCGCGAGTTCACCGGGTACCAGTCGGGCTTTTGCTCGGTCGCGACTTTCTGCGTGTGCTGATCGATGGCGACGATCCGATACCCGTCAGCTTTCAGCGTCGGCCACTTTTTTTGAATTCCGCGCGCCAGAGCCGCTGTTCTTCTGGATCGGCCTCGTAGTGGATCGGCCGGGCTGTCTGAACTGACAGCCCGGCCGTGTGCATCACGCGATATATGTGGGCGGGAGAATACTCGACGCCAAAGTTCTCAGCGATGTAGTCGCGGACGAGTGGCGGTCTCCAGGCTGGTGCGTCGACTCCTGCTTCCGCCGGCGACGCCTGAAGCGTCGCCGTCAGTTGGTTCCACTGGTCGTCGGTAAGGCGAGGACGGCTCCCGCCACGAGGGAGGTCGCCGAGCGCGACCCCATCGCGCTCGGCGACAGTGTTGAGCCAGTCGTAGACGGTCTGTGCAGGGATTCCAAGGAGACGTTCGATCTCGTATGGAGAAGAACCGTTGGTGTAGAGCAGCGCCACGGTCAGCCGCTTGACTGCCTTTGGATCAGTTTCCGTGCGCAGTTGCTGGCGCAACTGCTCCTCGTCGATACCAGCCAGCTTCTTTCCCCATCCGGTCATACCCGTCTCTACGCGCCGTGAAGATATGAACTAGAGCGCTGATCCCTATATAAGACGGGCAATCAGGCCGCACGCGCTCGCGCAGTCACACTGATTCCGAGCAGGACGACCGCTCCGCCGACGACGGTGATGGCGCTTGGAACCTCACCGAGCAACACGAGCGCGAGCAGCGCGCTCCCGATTGGCTCTCCCAAGAGCGAGACGCTGACGACGCTCGATTCGACGTGGGCAAGTGCCCAATTGAGAACGGTGTGACCGAATATGCCGGGACCGATAGCCATCCCAAGAAAGAGCAACCATTCGTGAGTTGGATAGTCGAGCAGTGCTGCGCCGCTTTCGACGGTGAGCGCGAGCAGAACCACCGTACACACCGAATAAACCACGATGACGTAGGGAATCAATGGGATTCGTTGACGGAGCGAGCGCCCGGCGAGCACGTAGCCCGCCGCACAGACCGCGCCGACGAGCGCCAACGCATTGCCGTACAGCGGGGCCGTCCCGGTGATGTTCGCGCCAGTGAGTGCGTTGCCGATGGACAGTACCGCAATGCCACAGAGGGCGACGACCATCCCAACGATGGTTTTTCGGGTGACGTGCTCTGTGAGGAACAGCGCCGCACCGATGGCGACGAAGAAGACTTGTGACTGGACGATGGTGACCGAGGCGGCAACGCTGGTCCACTCTAGACTCTCAAACCACGCCGCGAAGTGGAACGCAAGCGCGACCCCGCCTGCACCTGCGACGAGCCAATCTCTCCGAGTGAGTCGGCCGAACGCCTCGCGGTGGCGTGCGACCGCGAACGGAACGAGTAGGAGGGTACTAAAGAACACGCGATAGAACGCCTTCACGAGGCTCGGAGCCGAACTATACCGAATGAGAATGGCGCTTGTGCTGACGGCGACGACCGCAACCGCGAGTGCCGCGAGGGGTGGTGTCGCGCGCTCGACTCGTCGGAAGAATCCAACGCTCACGTCCGATTCGATGGAGTTGGCACGCTTACGGGTTGTTATTCTGCGTCCTCAGGAACGTCGAAGTCGTGGTAGTGTTCGCCTTTTTCTTTGGTGAGGATATTTAGAGCGGCTGCCGCGCCGTCGCCCGCCGAGATGACTGCCTGCCATTCCTCTGCGCGGACCATCGCACCCGTGGCGTAGGCGTCTTCGACGCTGGTTTCGGTCGTGACATCCACGTCAACCACGTCCTCATCGGTGAATGCACAGCCGAGGTCGTCTGCGAGGTCGCGGTTCGCGCCCGTCGCCAAGATGACGTAGGACGCTTCGTGGTCGCCATTCTCAGTCGAGACGGTGAACCCGTCGCCGTTTGCTGCAACGCTCGTGACTTCCGTGCTTTGGTGGCGTTCGACGCCGAAGTCGTCTGCTTGCTCGCGGGCGTCTTCTATGAACGCAGAGCCGTCCTCGCTTTTGATTCCCAAGTAATTGTAGAGGTGTGCCCGGTGCATCCACGTCTTGTCGGTGTCGAACAGTTGGGTGCTGAGGTCGTTTTTCGCGCTGAACAGCGCCGCGCTGAGTCCTGCTGGTCCGCCGCCGACGACCGCGACATCTGTGTCTGTCATGCGCTCTCACGTACTGCGCCGAGCGTGATAAATCGTGCGTGACGGCCGCCCGCCGCGGCGGTGGCGGTGCGGTTGCGGGAGGCGGTCCTGGCGGATGAAGGGCGAACGAGCGCAGCGAGTGAGGGCTTCGGCGGTGCTGTGCGGTTGCGG
>DASSKS010000220.1:0-2283 GCA_035690245.1 Halococcus sp.
CGAAGGGCGTCGTCGACCGTCCGCCGCCGCGCTTGATAGCCTTCGCGCGCGAGCCATTCGTTGATGTAGAACTCGGTGGTCGTCGGGGCGCTGCCGTGGTCCGACATGAGCACCAGATTGGTGTCGGGCAGGTCGGCAAGCCGCCCGAGCCACTCGTCCACGAGACGCCATGCCCGGAGCGTTGGCTCGTCGTCCCAGAAGAAGTGCTGGAGGACGTTGAGATAAAACAGCGTCACGTGCATGAAATCGAGATTTCTCTCTTCGAACAGATGGAGCGCGACCTCGAAGCGTTTTTCGAGAACAGTCAAAATGGCTTCGACCTCCGCGTCGCGTTCGTCGTTCGAGGATAGCAGTGGCTCGGGATGCACTCGATAGTCGAATTCTGCTCTGAGTTCGCGGTCAAGTCTTTCGGGGTAGGTATAGCCAGAATCAATCGAGCGATACTCGCCCTCGACGGCGTCCGGCCCGCCACAGACGACCACGCCATCGACTGGCCGTGGTGGGTACATCGTCGGCATATTGACGATTCCCGTCGAGAATCCTTCGTCGTTCAGATAATCCCAGAGTTCAGTAGTTTTAAAATCCGCACCAGTAGTGATGTCGATTCGCTCGTGCTCCAAATCGACCCGCTCGAACCAGAACACGCCGAACCCTCCGGGGTCTTTGCCCGACGAATAACACTTCCAGTTCGGAAACGTTACCGGTGGGAGACAGCTTCGGTGTTCGGCCCACGTTCCAGAAGACCGGAGTGCCGCGAGGTTCGGGAGTTCACCGGACTTGACCCACGGGGTGAGCAAGCGCCAACTCGCTCCGTCGAGTCCGACGACGAACGTTCGCGTCATGAGTGTACGTCACCACTCGGGGAGAAACGTGTTTGCATCTATCGGTAGCTGTGCCAAGAATTCCTGATTGGGGACGAAACCGGAATATACTGACGAAGGAGAGAGTGGTTTCTAAGAGCGGTCGGGGATTATTCCGCTACGATTTCGTGGAAGACACCAAAAAAGGTCCGTCTCGTAGCGATTGGATGCAGTCCAGCCTGCTCGACGAGCGCGAGCGGGTCCCGATTCCAGTGACAGCCGAGCTGTTCTGCGTGCGCTTCTGCCCGGATATCTTGAAAGCGTCCGACCAACCGATTGTTGCTTCGACCGTGTTCTAAAAACAGGAGTCGTCCGTCTTCCCGACAGACTCGCTTCATTTCGCTGAGCGCGGCGATTGGGTCGGGAAAGGTACACACCGTTAACGACGAAACCACCGTATCGAAACTCTCGTCGGGAAATTCGAGCGTTTGTGCGTTCATACTCCGAAAATCGACAGCCAACCCTAACTCCTCGGCCCGCTGGGTGGCGATAGCCATCATCGCCGGACTCATATCGACGGCAGTAATCGAACATTCCTGTGGATAGTACGGGAAGTTCGCACCCGTGCCACACGCAACTTCCAGTACCTCACCCGAAGCCCGCTCCAACAGTCTCTTCCTGAGTTTTCTCACGCCCAAAAACTCCTGAACGCGCTCCATCATCGCGTACTTGTCGGCGAAACCATCGTATTTCCGTTTGATTTCTTCGGTGGTGAAGCCGGTTTCCATGCGCGGTAAAACACGGCAGAGTATAAACCATTGCTGTTCGGTGTGTTTAGTACTACATCATGAAATGATAGCTGATTTCATGGAAATACCGTTTTGGTGGGGACTACCAACGAATGGGTTCATCTACTTGGTGGTAAACGCGGAGAAATCCATCCGAAGCGAGGGATACCACCCGACCAGTGCCGGCAGATACACGCCGAGAAATCGGTCCACGAACACGACCGGAACGATAACAGCACTCGGAACGCCGAGCGCGACGAACACCGCCGTCGCGGTCGCCTCGGTGACGCCGATTCCGCCGGGCGTCAGGGGTAACAACGTGACGCTGTACGCCATAAGGAGGTACACGGGTAAGAGAATCGCCGGTTCGAAATCGACTCCGAGAGCAGTGAGCAACAGCCACACCCGTAGGCCGGGCGCACACACCATCGTACCCGCCCAGCCCACAGCATACCGAACGATGACCCCGGAATCGCGCGATAGCTCCTCGAAAGACGTAGCCGAAGCCGCCGTGAACTCGGGAAGCTTCTCGACCAGTTCAGCAAGCCGAGTCCCAAATACGGGTACGCCTTCGACAGCCGTCAATCGTCCGATGAGTGTGTCCATCGCGTCGAGATGAATTCCAGCGAACAGAACCACCACACCGGCAGCGAGGTACAACACTGTTGAAAGGAAGAGAACGAGCGCAAGCGGTG
>DASSKS010000221.1:0-21190 GCA_035690245.1 Halococcus sp.
ATCACGACTCAGCAATCGCACTCATGAAGAACGCGGAGAACAGCGTCTGCAACCCAAGGACGATAGCAGTAAACGCGACCATATCCTGCATGACGAACGGTAATTGGCTAAATCCACTCGCAGCCCACTCACCGAGAAGCGAGAAACCGTAAACTGACCCAACCAACAACATCACCACTCCAACGGTTGCGCCCTGTCCTAACCGGAGGTGTTTGCGGATCCAGCTAGAGACGTAATCGTCCGCACCGTTGATTGGATTCGAGGTCACCGTTGCGAACACACCGAGCGTCGTAATCTGGTAACCAACGATTATCAGCAGGCTTCCGATAACCATCGAGTGAACACCGAGCAGCACACCGTTGATCCGGATGTCAGCGACGATCAACACAGTGACAAGGAAGCCAAGCCCACCGAGCGCGATCCCCGGCAACGAGAACAGATATCCGGGCGCGTTCATCAGCATAAAGCGGACGTGCCGCCAGCCATCACGGAAACTACTGAGCGTCGCCTCGCCCTCGCGTTCGTGGTAGGTAATCGGCTCCTCTTTGATCGTTAGCCCCGACGCGCCAGCCTCCATGATCATCTCGCTGGCGAACTCCATGCCGGTCGTACTGCATTCGAGTTCATCAAGCGCAGCCCGCGTC
This sequence comes from Halococcus sp., assembly GCA_035690245.1. Taxonomy (GTDB): domain Archaea; phylum Halobacteriota; class Halobacteria; order Halobacteriales; family Halococcaceae; genus Halococcus. Next base: position 645 of record DASSKS010000221.1, read on the forward strand.
AGGACTCGCATCCCACTGTGAGCATCGCTCACCCCGGCACCGTAGAAGGTGTTCAGAAAGCGCGTCAGGAGTGGATTGCCGACGTACTGGTGGAGCACCGGCATCGACCCGCTCTTGATCTCCCCGTCCAACCGTGATCCCATCGCCATATCCGCCTCGTCCTCGGCGACCAGTCGGAAGAGTTTCGGCAACTCCTCAAAGTCGTAGGTCGTATCCGCGTCGCCGATAGCGATATACTTCCCACGGGCGTGCTCGAACGCATACTGATAGGCGTAGCCGTACCCCTTCTCGTCCGGTGTGACGACATAGGCCCCGTTCTCGGCGGCAATTTCAGGCGTCCGGTCGGTCGAGCTGTCGCTGATGATAATCTCGCCAGTGACCTCAAGCTCGGCAAGAGCGGTCTTGATACGGGCGATACACTCGGCGATGCCGCCCTCCTCGTTGAGCGTCGGCATGACGACGCTGAGGACCGGCTGTTCGTCCCTGTCATGATCGAGGAGGAATTCACTAGGCGGGGTTGTCGCCATCTGTGACTCTACTGGTTGCGTCCCTGTCACTTGTCCGACTCCCTTATTGTGTTCTGTGTTCATGGGTAGCTGACCTTCTCCAGTCGTTCCGCGCTGAGAGAGTGGCGATAACGGGACTGACCGTAAGTGAATCAGTCGGCAGCATGGATTCCCCCTCCCCATTTTCCCTTTCCCTCCCAATTGGTTGAATTCGGATCTAGGGAGATCCTATTGAACGAGTACACTATAACTATCGGCTACGCCGGAGATATTAGTTCTTTCGTCGCTGGAATCATGGTTGTAAAGCTACATTCTCTCCGCAGAATCAGCAAAAGTATATCCTCGTCCCGAAAATGAAGCTACAATCAATGCCAGCGGAGCAATCAAGCTACACCCGTGCCTTGCTCACCCGCTGGTCCCGGCGCGACCGCCTTACCGTTCTCGTGGTCGCCGTCACGACCGCCTTTTTAGTCGGCAGCACGCTTTTGCTGACCGCCGCAGGCGCACAAACCGCCACGATAGCCAGTGAACTCGATACCACGACGACCGTCACCCATCATAGTTCATATGCAGCCGCGAGTGCTAACACGACCGACAACGAAATTGCGCTCCCAACCGCCGTTCTTACGCGCCCGAACGGCAGCACAGTCCGGTTCATCGGAATTCCGCCACACACACCGAACCAAATCGCTGACGCATCCGTCCAGTGGCAACGCGCGACGATTCCGAGTCCGAATCGGAGTATCCGAGGCCCAGTCACGACACCGACGCGCCAGCACTTTCGTACCCCAACCGGGACAGTAACGTACAAAATCATCCCTCACGCGACGGAACAATCGTTGTTCCCTGCCGACTGGTACGTTGCGAACGCCTCGATGGTTCGCGGGCTTGGTGGCCAAAAGACGGGAGCCTTCGTCATTCATCCTGGTCACAATGCCAGCGGTTTACTGTCCGTACCACAAAACGGGACGCCCATCCTATCGGCGCTCGTCTTCCTGTTCGCAGGGATGCGCGAGATGCTGACCGGGTTGCTCGCGGCGACAGTCGGAAGTGCCGTTCTCATCCTCGTCGTTGTCTACAACGTCCTCCGTATGTCCGTCCGCGACCGGCTCCAGACGATCCGCGTCATCCGGTCAACTGGCGGCACCTCACGCTCCGTGCTGACGCTGTTCGGGCTTCGCGCCGGTCTCATCGTGACCCTCGGCGTCGCGTTAGGCTTTGCAATCGGTGTCGTCGTCACGAACGCCGTCGTCAATATCGCCATCTATGTTGGTCTGCCAATCTCGCTGTCACCGACTCTGAGGCCGCTTGCCATCGGGATACTCGCTGTCGTGCTCTCGCTGCTCGTTTTCGCAGGTGTCGTCGCAGGTATCTTCGCAGCGTGGTCTGCGGCAACCCGTCCGCCAGCACGACTCACAACGTCAACGCCACAGCCAACAAGCAACGCTCGTTCCCGATTCGCCCGACTCCGCGCGACGGTGACACCGACCCTGCTTGACCCGCGAGCGATCATTCCAACAACTCTGACACTTACAATCTTCGCTATCGTTGTGATTTTAGTGCTCGCCTTTGCTGGGGCGATCGTTCCTCTGTCAAGCCCCGGAGCAGGAACCATTGCAGAAGCTGATGCGGCCCACGTTCTCAACAGCCGCATCGACGCGGACTACGCCTCGGTGTTGCGTGCGAACGGAATCACTGCAAGCCCGGAAATCTTGCTGCCACAGACGATTGACGGCGAACCGTTTCTCGCACTTGGGGCGAACTACTCCGCCTTTGCATCGATTACGAACGCCACTTTGATCCAGGGAACCCCCCCGAACACAACGACCGATGTCGTCATCGGTGCCGACCTCGCCACAACGCTCGGCGTCGAGGTTGGCGACAATCTCACTCTCGGCGGGAGTCTCTCGCCGGCAGTCACGCGCGTCACTGTTGTCGGAATGTATACCGCACCCGGAATTGTTGATGACCAACTCATCGTACCGCTCCCGACAGCCCATCATCTTGCGCTCAAGCCCGGCGTCGTACAGTACATTCGAACCGAGCAAACGAATTTCAGCGATGCGACCCGGACGCCGGACACGGCTGCGGACAGTTCGATCAGTGTAACTGGCGTGACCGCCCCGGATATTGTTGCGGTGAATCAGTCGTTTGAAGTACACATTCAGGTAAAGAATCTCAAAGAAACGAACGCTACACGGCAGATGACCGTTGCCATCAATAATGCGACGCGAAATCGGTCGGTCACGCTCGGGCCCGCCGCGGAACGAAAGCTTTCGGTGTCGATCCGCGCCCCAACAGCTGGCAATCACACACTGCGCGTTGGGAGGTACACACAATCGATACAGGTGTTTCCGCCCGACGCGCTCCGAATTCCAACAGAGCTACCTCACCAAGCGCCACCGAATGCGACGCTTTTCGTTCCCGTTCTTACGCCCGGTGGCAAGCCGGTCCCGAACGCCACCGTTTCCATCGGCAACACGACGGCCACGACAGGGGAGAGCGGCATCGTTCGGCTCGACCTTCCTGCAAAGTCGGGCACGTATACCATCACCGCGAGAAAAGGCGACCGACCCATGGCGTCGTACAACCTCTCAATAACGCCGTCGGCGCGGCGGCAACTCGCCGCACGGCTCGCGGTCACGCCGAAAACGGCCAGCGTGCTCGAACGCCCCGAGGCGAACGTGACGGTAGCAAATCCATGGAATACGACGCTCACCCGCAAACTCGTCGTCGTCTCGCCCGTGACCTCGCGTACTCGGACCGTCACGCTCGAACCGGGCGAAACAATGGCGGTCAGGGACGAGATATTCGCCGGTGCCGATGGGCGCTCCTCGCCAGGGACGTACACCATCCGCTTACTCTCGAACGGGACTACCATTGCGCGGACGGAGTACACCATTACGGGCGACCAGCGCCTGTTCTCCGCACTGGCAAGTACCGGACAGTACTCCAGTGGTGCTGGCATCGGTCAGGCCATCCGGAGTGTTTTTGGCAACGTCCAGTTACTGTTCGTGACGATGGTGGTTCTCGCGGGTCTCACGGCGGTCGGGACGACGACCGCGACGTTCGCACAGGTCATTCACGCTCGTCGTCGGGCTATCGGTATCCACCGGGCGACCGGCGCACCGCCGCGGCGCGTGCTTGCGATGGTTCTCACCGATGTCTGTATGATTTCGGTTCCCGCAGTAGCGCTCGCCATCGGCCTTGCCGTGGCCACCACACAGCTATTGGGGTCATTCGGGGCGCTCACCCTCTTCGGTATCCGACTCTCGACGGCGATACCCCTATCCGTGCTTGTCGGCATCGCAGCCAGTTCCTTCTTCCTTGCCGTGCTCGGTGCAGTGCTTGCGACGGTACCGTTTCTCACACGACCGCCGACCGAACTACTCACCGACTCGATTGCCAAGCTAACCCGCCGATACACCGACAAACGATGAAACGGCACCGACAGTACGTTCTCGTCTGCCTTGCCATCTTTGCCATTGCGCTCGGCATGCGGACGATCACGCTCTACTGGAGTCCCTTCCCCGCGACACTCGATGGCTTCGATTACGCGGCTCTCGCGCGGGATACGATTGCGACCGGTCGCTTCCCGCTAGGACGCTTTCGGGCGGATAACTTCGGCTTTGCGAGTGTCCTCACGTTTGCCAGTCACGTTACGGGCGTTCCACCGGTGCGAATGGCCCAGCCGCTGATCGCCGTCGTGGGCGCGGCGTCGTGTCTGACCGCCGTTGCGATCACGCGCCGCATCGGCTGGACGCTCGACTTTTCGAGTCGACAGGTTCGGTTCGCTGCCGTGCTCGCCGGCTTCACCCTCGCTGTCGAAGGGCTGTATCTCCGTCGCACTGGGGTTCCCGACGAGGAGGTCATTGGGGTGTTGTTCATTCCGTTGCTCGCCATCGTTCTGCATCGAGCGATCAGAACGCGACGAGCGGCGTTGATCGGTGTCTCTGCGGTGTTCCTGTTGGTATTTCCGCTCGTTCATACGTTCAGCACGTTGATCGCCGCAGTCACCGTCACTGGTGTGTTGGTAACGCTCTTCCTTCGGGTCTCGATTCGGCGGTTGCTAACCGTTGGTGTCGTGCTCGTCACCGGGTTCTGGGTGTACTTCGCGCTGTACTATGAAATCACAGCACAGCTCGGTCTCTCGGTCCCCTACGTAGGCCGCATTCTCGCGTTTCCGGGGTTGTTCATTGCATGGCTGCTCATCCTCGTGATCGGAATCCTGTGGCTTCGCCAGACCAGCCCGCGCTTGCAGCGCGCCTCGTTGCTCGCGGTTATCGGAATTGGCTATGTCGTTCTCGCCGCGAACGTGTTCCTCCCGGTTTTTCCGGGGACGGCCGCGACGCCACCGGCGATTCTGACACTCGTGTTGTTGTTCATCATTCCCATCGTGCTGGCCAGTCGTGGACTTCCACTGGTCGCCCGTAGTCGCACCGAGGGGGCGGTCGTCGTCGCGCTGCTCGCCGCGCCGGTGGTACAGACGTACTTCTCGCTGACCGCCTCGCTCACGCCGGAGTTCTTCGGGACAGTCATGCGCACCCAGACGTTCGCCCACTTCCCGATATTCGTTCTCGCTGCGCTGGCGACGGCCAGCTACGTTTCCCCTTCCGTGTCGTCATCCTTGGATGTTGTCCGCTCCCATCGATCAACGATCGCTGCGGTGGCGACCGCCTTGTTGGTTGTGAGTGCCCTCCTCACCGCTCCGATTGCATTCGTCGACCTCGATACGGTATCGTATCCGAGCACGACCACCGAATCGGAGTTCGCGGCCGCTTCGTTCGCTGCAACCCACGTGACAAGTCGGTGGACCGCCGCCGATCCACTGACTCGCGTGGGGGAACTCTACTATCCCCATCGAACGACTGCGTCTCAGATACCAGTTGCACGGTGGTTGACCGGTGGCTCACCACCGACGTGTCCGACCGTGTCCCGAAAAGCGTGGACATCGACTGGCGCACACCTCTTTCCGCTTGCGCCGGAAACTATCGCGGAGACCAAATACCGAAACTGGCTTCAACGGCGCAATCTCGTCTATAGCACCACGGAACCGTATTCGATTTCGCTGACGTTGCCAACGACGAACACGACGCGAGGATGTTGAGAGCGGTACGATACGCTTTTTTGTGTTCCCGAACACCGTCTATCTGAGAATGGACGCGCTCACGCATCTTTTTCTTCCGCTCACGGTTGCGTATATCCTCTTCCCTGATCGCTTCGCGGATCCACGGGCGTTCGCGCTCGGTGTCTTCGGTCTTCTTCCAGATGCGGACAAATACTTCGGGATTCAAGGGGTCTTCCATTCGCTTACGTGAAAAACAGGCGCAAAGCCTCGCCGTTTGCGGCGGGGATACGCGCCGTAAGCTTTGTCGTGGTACTGTTCAACCGCCGGCTACCCGTCGGTGGCTGGCCGGATATCCCACAATCGGAACGCTTAGGTTTGTGAAGTGTCATAGGTTACGCATGGCGAAAACGATGGTCACGCGCACATATCGAGCGAGGGTTCGGAACCACTCGCAGGTGCGCGACGACCTCGATTCGCTTGGATTCGCAGCCAGCAAGCTCTGGAACGTTGCCCGGTGGATGGTTGGGCGCGTCTGGGATGCTTGTGGCCAGATTCCCACAGCCTTCGACCTGCAAAAGTACCTCAAAAACCACGAACGCTACGCGGACCTCCATTCTCAGTCCAGTCAGCGAGTTCTTGCCGAACTCGGTGAAGCGTTCACGGCGTGGTACGGACATCGAGGCAACGGGAACGAGAGAGCGAACCCGCCCGGCTATCGCAAACACCGAGACGAGCATCCGCGCTCGACGGTCACGTTCAAGCAAGCGGGCTTCAAACACGACGCCGCGAACAACCGACTTCGGCTTTCGAAGGGCAAGAACCTCAAAGACGGATGGAGTGACTTCATTCTTTGCGAGTACGACGTTATCGGCCCGCGCGGAACCACCGTCGAGAACGTCCAACAGGTTCGCGCCGTGTACGAACACGGTGTGTGGCGCTTGCACATCGTCTGCAAGGTTCCGGTCGAAGTGGCCGAACCGCCCGGCGACCGCACAGCGGGCGTGGACCTCGGGATATGCAACGTCGCCGCCGTCTCGTTCGGCAATGAATCGTTGCTCTATCCCGGCGGTTCTCTCAAGGAGGACGAATACTACTTCGGCAAGAAACGCGCCGAAACGGACGATTCGTTCTCCCGTGAGGCCCGCCGGCTGGACCAGAAGCGCACCGACCGCCGGACGCATTTCTTCCATACGCTCTCGAAAGAGATTGTGGCGGAGTGCGCCGAACGCGGCGTCGGAACGGTGTTCGTTGGCGACCTCGGCGGCATCCGCGACGACGAAAACGGCGACCCAAAGAACTGGGGCGCACACGGAAACCTCGATTTGCACGGATGGGCGTTCGACCGCTTCACGACGATGCTCGAATACAAAGCGGAGATGCAGGGTATCGCTGTCGAGACCGTCTCCGAGCGGGACACATCGAAGACCTGTTCGGTCTGTGGGCACAAAGACGGTAGCCAGCGCGTCGAGCGCGGGTTGTACGTCTGCGAGGAGTGTGGGACCGTGGCGAACGCCGATTCAAACGGTGCGGAAAACATCAGACAGAAAAGTACCTCCGAGTCCCCGTCCGGGGATAGGAGTAACGGCTGGTTGGCACAGCCAGCGGTTCGTCTGTTCGACAAAACGCGAGGAGCGTTCTTCCCGCGTGAACAGGCGACCCGCGAACCCTAATATCCCAACCGGGAATCCTCGCCCTTGGGGCGAGGAGGATGTCAAATTCGCGGCAAACTGAGGTACGCCCCGATTGCCGCGGGGCTTCTGGCGAGTCACCTGCTCCTCGATTTGCTCGACGGTGGGCCAGTCTTTTTGCTCCTCCCAACGCTGGGAGCTGGATTTGGGCTGACGTTTCCAACGACGATCAGTCTGGGCGCGTCGCTAACGGGCATTGGAATCTCGCATCCGCTCCCGAGCATCCAAACCACGAAAACTGTCCATCGAGGCGCTCGCACCTATTCGCTGATCACTGGGTACGGTGTCCTCTCATTGCTCGTCTTCATAACTGTCGTCGCCGGCACGCGCGGTCAAAAATACATATCGTGAGCATATCCCGTCGTTTGTGCCGTTGGCAGCGTAGAGGGTCTCCCACTCACTGTTCTGCAAACGTACTCCTGAAAAAGGCAGAGAATATCGTTTGGAATCCAAGGACGATTGCATTGACATCCTCCCCGTCCTCGGCAAGCGCCCAGTAGAGTCTATAGGGATTAGCAGTCAAACTCATACTTCCTTTCGTCAACCGATTCCTGGTGGTATCGGCTTCGATAAACGCGATATCCGGAGATCGCTGCTACTGTCTATAGAGAACGCAGCGCGCCTTACTTTCCTCGGAATTGTTGAATGAGTTCCCCGACAGATAGGCCGTTCTCATGAAGGAAACGCTGTATCTCTGGGATACCGATTCCTCTTTCCTGGAGCAGTTGAATCGCTTCACCGAGGGACAGGCCTTGATCTCGAAGCAATTCCATGAACAGCTGAACGATGTTATCTTCAACCATACGACTCAATAATCAACTGGTCTCTATATAACTTTTACTAAAAATATTAGGAACGGTCGAGTATTGGGCTTATTGAAAGCAATTATAACAAATATCAATTTACTTGAAAAAATACGAATTTGATCGTTAATCCCTATAGCCGATGTTTTTGACGCTCGTTCCCGCTCGATCTTGTACACTGTCGGTCGGAAGTCGTTACGTCCTCAAAACACAGAAATCAAGGGGGGGGGGGTGAGACGACCCATCAAATCCATCCAGCAAATGCCTCCGACCGACAGTATAGTACTCGCCGGATGCAGTTCGCTGACCGATCCTGAACGTCAAAAGGTAGCGCTAGCTCCTAATGGGCGCGAGCAGGGCGAGAAGGATGTCAATAGATGTGGGTTATCGAAAGCGGACTGTTTTATGTACTCGACGCCCGATAGCACGTATATGAGTCCCCCCGTCGTCGTGGCCGACAACATCAGCGTCACGCGCGGCGACGCACGGATTCTGACCGACGTCTCGATCACCGTCCCCACTGACGCACGGACGCTCGTACAGGGTCCGAGCGGCGCTGGAAAGACGACGCTGTTCAACGTGCTCGGTTTACTTGACCTTCCAACGAACGGGACGCTGCGAATCAGGGGAACGGATGTGGGATCGCTTTCGGAACGCGAGCGCGCCCGCCTCCGCCGCGAGACGATTGGGTTCATCTTCCAAGAGTTCCAGCTCATTTCGGACCTCACGGCCCGAGAGAATGTCGCTCTGCCACAGGAACATACCGGGGAACACGATGCGGACTGGCTCGATACGCTATTCGACGAACTCAACATTCGTGACCTCACTGATCAGTACCCCGCGACGCTTAGCGGCGGCGAGAAACAGCGCGTCGCCATCGCCCGTGCACTGGCCAACAGGCCCGCGGTCGTGCTTGCGGACGAGCCAACGGGACAGCTCGACCCCGACACCGCAGACCGCGTGCTCGAATTTCTGTTCGCCCTCCAAGAGACCGCCGATACAGCACTGCTCACTATCAGTCACGACCGTCGACTGCGTCCCGCGTTCCGCGACGTCGTCCTCCTTGAAGACGGCATGACGGTTCCCATCTCTACCCCGTCCGCCGAAACAACCCGTGACTAACAGCTTGTGTCACGGTGCCGTGATGTTGTAGGTATCTGTCTGCGTCGGACCATCATTAATCGTGAGCGCGAACGTATAGCTACCGGGCGCTTCAGTCGTTATACCGCCTTCGATCACGAACACGATCTCGTCGCCTTGTTCGATGTTTCTGTTGCCATCGAACGGGATGATGAACCGCTCGCCATCGTTCACTACGTTAATCCCGCCCTTGACGTTGCGAGCGAGACTTCCATCAATTCGATTACTAGGCAGAGTACCACCATCATCGATACCGGCCGTATTCACGTTTGCGACCGTAACGTTCGAAAGATCGAGTCCACCGCCAGTATCCACCGTGATGCTCTCGATACCGTTGGTAGCCGAGGCAGCCGTCGCTGTCGAATGAAGAACCAGCTTCACGTTTCTCGCGTTCACAACTGCGGGTTCAATTTGTACGTCGAGACTCTCCGCGCTGGTGGCTGCCATGTGGTTCGATTGGGCCGTCGTCGTCCGCACAGTTGGTGATCCACTGTCCTGTGGGTCGGTTTCGCTCGCTATCGTGGTCTGCATAGTCGGTGAACCACTGTCCTGTGAGTCGGTTTCGTTCGCTGTTGTCATCCGCATAGTCGGTGAACCATTGTCCTGTGTATCAGTTTCGTTCGCCGTTGTCGTCCGAGATAATGGTTCGCCTGCTGTCGTAATTGGTTGACCGTTCGCTGTCGGACTTGACCGTTTACTCGTCGCTCTCGCATTCGACTGTGCGCTTGCCGTCGCCGTGCGCACCGACGGTTCGCTTACTGTCGAGTCGGTTGGACTTTCCACACCCGTCGTCGATCCACTGTCGCCGGGATTTCCACCGCAGCCCGCGAACAACACCATGAGAATCACGAGTCCGGACACGACGACGCGCTTCGAGAAAGGACCGCTGGAACCTGAACCTCGAAACTGTATGAAGCGTTTTCCTCTCATCAGTATTTATATCCAGAATAACCGTTGATATAATAGTACTGGTAACGGTCGTATCACATCGAAACGACTAGCCAGTAACGACAGGACCACGAAAGGAGCGAATTTGTCTGGGAAGAAGGGAAGATGTTTTATTTTCCCGCAGACAGACAATGATGTGGCTCCCGCAGATAGCGGCGATACTCACCGTGCGACGGTGCTCTCCTGTCTTCTGTTGATCGCTATCGTTAGTGCCTCGTTCGGCGGGTCCGCGGTTGGCGTCACAGCAGGGAGCGAGCCGGGATGGAACACCGAACTCGGCGTTCAGGCCGCCCAACAGAACAACACGACGATTCGTCACGAAAATCCTGAGTCAGTCGACAAGGAGGGAAACCTCTCTAAGTTGCAAACGTGGCTCTCCGGTCGGCTTACCCAGTCGCTAATCGATTGCACGGAGGGACTGAAAGTGGGCCAGTACGACGTATGCAATAGCTCCCGCAACTACCCGGAGTGGCTCAATAAGTACGTCAACATCACCCGCGAGACCGATTCGGCCGACAACAGGACGGGGTCATTCACGCGCGCGAGGGAAACTCAAACGACGTACGCATCGAACATCCATCGATTCAGGAACACCCTGTCCGCGTACCGAACAGCACGCAGGAACGGCAACACGGATCGCGCGCGCACCCTCGCCCGACAGCTCCAACGGATCTCCGCGCGAGTGAACGAAACCGGAAGCCAACTCACCGGAACGTATCGCGTCATCGATAACGCGACGAGTCAAAATGTTTCGGGCGCTATCGACACGACGAACACGATCACTCGAAACGTCACCGAGACGGCGGAAACCATCGAGGTTGAGCAGTTCATCAACACGACGATTCGGGCCGACACATCGTCGACGGAATTCTCGTTTCGACGGCCGCTACAGGTGAGCGGTCGGCTCGTCGCCGAAAACGGGACGCCGCTCGCAAACCGGACGATCCGTCTCATGGCTGGCAATCACAGTCGAGAGACCACCACCGATGCCACCGGTCAGTTTACGTTCACCTATCGACCCACGGTGCTTCCGCTCGACACGGAGCACGTGACGGTTCGCTACGTCCCATCGGTTCTGTCACCATATCGTGACAATGAGACCACGCTACCCGTGCGTGTCGTGCAAGTCGAACCGAGGTTGGACGTCGTACAATACTCAACAAGAATGAGATTCAACGATACCGTCCTCGTGAGTGGGCGTGTCAGCGTCAACGACACGGGCGCGCGCTCGGTTCCCATCTCCGTTTCAGTAGGCGGCCAACCTCTTACTCCCGCCCGCAATCAGTTCGTTCGAACGAATTCCGCGGGGAAATTCACGTTCGTCGCGCGGCTCCCGCCCGATGTGATGACCGGAAAACAGGCCATGCGGGTATCGCTGCCGCTGAACAACCAAGCACTCAACCGAACCGTCGTTACAAAGCCGGTCGTCATCTCGTCTACACCGACGACACTCGTGGTCAATGGGTCACAGACCTCGGTCAACGGGTCGGAGATCGACGGACCAGTAGTTCGTGTCGCAGGCCGACTCAAAACCGGCAACGGCACACCGATTCAGGGGCAGTCCATCTCAATCCGCTTGAACGGAACGACTGTTGGGGCCGCTCGGACGGATGAGAGTGGAAGATACATCACGAACGTCACCGTTCCTCAACAGTTGTTTGCGGAGCGCTCGGGCGCGGTGATGGTCTCGTTGGTTGCGGCCTACGATGGCAAGCGGACGAACCTCGAATCGTCGCGTGCGAGGAAGCGACTGCGACTCGTAGTGCCATCGGAACCGCCGGAGAGCATCGTTGAGAGAATCGTCCGGATACTCGAAACGGTACCGCTGGTATACTGGTTCATCGTCGGTATAGGCCTTCTTCTCTTGAGCATATATAGTGCCTACCGATACAACAACCGGAGCAATCCCGATCCCCATGGAACAGAGACTACTGAAGAATCGGCCGTGGACCGACGGAGCGATAGCGAACGAACGAATCGACCACCGCTGCTCGAAGCCGCGAGCGAACAGTTGTTCGCAGGAGATGCGGAAGGTGCAATCGTCGCCGCGTATACAGGCGTCAGAGCGCGCTTGGGGAACGAACTCGACCTTGCGTCTCCATACACCCACTGGGAATTCTTCGATACGTGTCGGCTCCGTGGTCTCCGCGGTGACCGACTCGACGCGCTCGAACGACTCACAGAGCTGTACGAACAGGCAGCGTTCTCCCAGCACCCCCCTTCCAAGGACGTGGCAACGACGGCCATCGAGGATGCACAGACGGTCAGCGGATTAGACCGTCCTCCGGAATCTCAGAACACGGCTGACAATTGAGGTGTATCGTTCCAGCGTAATCGGCTGAAACGCTCTGTATCCGTCGGTGAGTTCGTCGTGGTGTATCTCCAAACGGCCTTGCTTTCCGTTCCAACGAGGGTCGCCACCGGCTTCGAGCCGGAAGCGTTCTCTGTATCCTAATCCATATTCTTGTTTGAGGTCTTTGCTGACAGGAATCTCCAACCGGGAGCGTTCGCCCCATTCGAGCGTGTACGAATCGTTGCGAACGTAGGTTTGGAGGTCTCTGCCGTCGTCGCGGTTGCCCCAATAGCCCGGCAGTCCCTTGTCGGGCTGGTCGGAATCGAAGAATCCTTTCCACGCTTCGTCGTTCTTGCGAATCACCTGTTGGGCGGTCGCACTGCGAAACAACGACCCGAACTCCCAAGCTTCATATACCGTTTCGAATATAGTATTCCGATAGCAGATAAAAATATGAGAACTGGCTCCGATTTGTGGCTGATACTCCCACAGTCGTTACGCCGTCTTCCTGCAGACCTCGCGGGTGTTTCGTTGCTCGTCGTCGCCACCATCCTCTCGGTGTTCGTGCCCGTCGTCAGTGAGACACCGATACGGATCGTTCTCGGCCTGCCGTTCGTGTTGTTTCTGCCCGGATACGCGTTCATCGCCGCGCTTTTTCCCGAACGGGGCACATTACCGGAAGAGCAAACCAGTACTGAAGAGGGTACCACTACCCGATTTAGCGATTTTCGTCGCGGCAGCATTGACGGCATCGAGCGGACGGCGCTCTCATTCGGACTCAGTATCGCAATCACACCGCTTATTGGATTAGTGTTGAATTTTACCCCGCTGGGCATTCGGCTGGAACCGATTGTGCTCGGTATCGGTGGCTTTACGCTTGTTGCTACCAGCGTGGCAGCCGTTCGGCGAGAAGCATTACCCCCTGAAGAGCGGTTTCGTGTTCCCTTCGAGAGGTGGTATGCATCTGTACGCGCGGAGCTGTTCGAACCAGCGACACGAGCGGACCGATTGCTGAACGTTGTGTTGGTGGTGAGCCTCTTGCTAGCGGTGAGCAGCGTCACCTATGCAGTAGCAGTTCCGAAGTCAGGGGAAACCTTCACCGAATTCTATCTCCTTACGGAGAACGAAACCGGAGCACTCGTCGCAGCTGATTACCCCACCAATTTCACCGAGGGCGAACGCAAATCGCTGGTGGTCGGCATCAACAATCATGAACAGCAGACGGTGACGTACAGCGTCGTTGTTGAACTCCAACGAGTGCGAATGACGAACAACTCAACCACGGTGTTGGAACGCAACCTCCTGCATCGTTTCAATACACGGCTAAGGGAAAACGAGACGTGGACCCGAAAGCACACCGTGTCGCCGTCGATAACCGGTTCCCATCTTCGTCTTGTATACCTCCTCTATCGAGGCGATCCTCCGGCTCGACCCACAACAGAGAACGCATACCGAGAAACACATCTGTGGGTGAATGTGACATCCTTCCCGCCCTGAAAGGCAAAGATTCACGGTTGGGATATTACGGTTCGCGGTTCGCCTGTTCACGCGGGAAGAACGCTCCTTCGTTTTGTTGAACAACGGCGAAGCTTTGCGCCTGTCTTCCACGTAAAAACCAATCATATCGACGTAAATATGATTTCACATTTAGATTATTGAAATAGAGAAAGATTTATTTGACCACCGTCAGAGAGTAGATATTGTACCACACATGAACTCGCCAAAACGATTGGGCGTCGTCATCGTTACTCTCGCCGTGCTGTTCTCGGCCGGGACCGCTGGCGCGCTTACAGCCACCCCGACCGGCGTTGACCGAACCGCGCACGACGCACATACCGACACGATTGTACAGCCGATCATCTCACAGAACATCCAAGAGCAGTCCGAAAGCCGCTCTGTCAAGGACATTCTTCGGGCTGCCCAACAGTCTTACCGTCAAATCGAGGACGTCAATGCCACGCTCGTTGCTACAACGGAGATATCGAATGACACTACTTCCGTCTCCAGGACCACGAAGGCGAAACTCTCGTTTGAACGACCGAACAAGTTTCGCCTCGAAATTCTTGCCCCCGAAGAACAGGAGGGAACTGTTATCGTCTCAAACGGGACCACCATCACACTCTATAACGCGAGGACTGACACCGTACGGACGATAAACGCCTCGGTGCTCGGCGGGACAGGCATGATGGGAATGGGAGCGATGAGGCCAGGTATGATGAATCAGATGCCGCTTGATTCCCCCAGGCAAGTCGGCAATGTGCTCAGCCAGTCGAACGTTACCTATGAGGGTACCGCGACCGTTAACGGCCATGAGACGTACGTCCTCTCGGTCACACCCAAAAACACCTCCGAGGCATTTTCCACCGATCTGACGCTCTACCTAGACAAACAATCCTACCTGCCACTCAAGACCGTCTCCGAAACGACGACTACCGTTCGCGGCGAGACGACGACTATCACTGTCACGGTACTCGTGCAAGATCTGCAAGTCAATACAGGTATCCCCGACAGCGTCTTCGAATTCGGTGCGCCGTCTGACGAGGAAAACGCCGAACAACCCCCAGCGGATGAGGGCGACGAAGATGGCGATGAGGGCGCATCAGTCTGTGCCCCCGGCTCGACCGACGAGGTCCTCGGTGAGAACGACCAAGACGATGACGGCGACGGCGCAATCGATGAGGATGACGAGGACAACGAAGGCCCGTCGAATGATGACGACGATGGAGACGGTGCGGTCGATGAGGACGACGAATGTGATGACGGTGACGATGGCGCGGATGACTTCAACAGTGCAGCGGAGGACGATGAGGACGGCGATGGCGCGGTCGACGAGGACGACGAACCAGACAGCGGGAACTCCGACGATATCGACAACGACGGTGACGGTGCTGTCGACGAAGACGACGAGCTGGACAACGACGACTGACTGCAGCGAAAACTAAACTGGCGCTCCCGTTGTCGAATTTCCATCCTCTGTACACTGAAATGATAGTAGCATCAACACACTGGGGGAGTAGCGAAACAAACGCTTGATCCGTGCATTGATCAGCTACCTAGCCGTCTCTGGGTGCTAATAGAGACGTCTCAGAAAGGTGGGTCTCTGATTGACATCCTTCCCGCCCTGAAGGGCGAGGATTCCCTGTTGGGATATTAGGGTTCGCGGGTCGCCTGTTCACGAGGGAAAAACGTTCCTCGCGTTTTGTCGAACAGACGAACCGCTGGCTGTGCCAACCAGCCGTTACTCCTATCCTCGATGGACTCAGAGGTACTTTTCTGTTTGATGTTCTCCGCGCCATTCGCGTCGGCGTTCGCTACGGTTCCGCACTCCTCGCATGCGTACAAACCGCGTTCGACGCGCTGGCTGTCCGCCTTCGTCCCACAGACCGAGCAGGTCTTCGATGTATCCCGTTCGGAGACGGTCTCGACAGCGATGCCCTGCATCTCCGCTTTGTACGTGAGCATCGTCGTAAGAGCAAGATACACACTGATTGGATCGGTCTAAATGACCGGCGGTCATTGGCGACAACAACGGGCAGTCGTGCGACACCTGAGAAATCTCTCTAACCGCTACTCATTAGAAACGGATCTATGAGAGGTGGGAGAGCCCCAGTTCACTCGTCCTCGAAGACATCGCTAACGTCCTCAGCGAGGTCGCCGGCGTCGATGTGCTGGTAGGCTTTCGCGGTTGTCTGTGGATTTTCGTGGCGGAGTGCGCGCTGGGCAGCACTGGGCCCGCGCTCGCGGTAGAGCGTGTCGCCGAGGAGTTCGAGGCATACCGAGACCCGGATGACTTCAACGAACTCTCGATTGTGATCGACAACAGCGACCGAGACCGCTCGACACTGATCGTCCAATTTGACCGAGTCGACCGGGTCGAAGCGTTCCTCCGCGATCACGGTGCGCGTACCGAGCGCGAGCGCCACGCCGACACTGACATTCGCGTTCTCGCAACCATCGACTAGCGGCTCAATCGGTTTGCTTGACTCTCTCGAAAGCAACGAGTTGAGAACAGAACCCAGCGAATCTCCCTCGTATCTCTACCTTGTCGCCAGAATCACTTAAAGAATCCCAATCAGCAACTGGAGGCGGGAGCCAGATGGGTAAGCGAGGGCAGCGGCCGCGGACGTAACGACCTCTGATCACTCGACGTTGACCCGCCCGCCGGTCGGGTCGAACTCGGTGTTACAGTCCCGACACTGGTACTGGAGGCCACGCGCAGCGATCTGGACGGTGTTTGCTGACTCACAGGTCGGACATGGAACAACGTACTCGTCCTCGTATGCTTCCGGGTCGTCGCCGCCGCTGGGTGTTTCGCTCATGGTATCACCGGGGTGGCGATGTTCGTCGTCCATGCGGGTAAGTCTCACGGCCGGCCGCCACGTGCCGTAGGTGGGATACCATCAATAAGGAGTGACCATCCCACGATTTCCGGTGTTTCTCGTTAGTCGGCCACCCCTCGTTCCGAGTAACCGACTCGTCGTTCTCTTCGGCACTCGGGTTGCGAAGTAGTACGTCTCGCCCCAACTCCCTTTCTCAGGTACACGCCATCGCACGCGACAGATGATGAGACTCTAATTGTCGCGACTCCATACTTCCCGTGTTCTGTATCGAAATCGAGGCAATTGGTCCTCCTGCGTCGTCCGGCTGAGAATCGCCGAGCCAGTCGGTCATGGTCGTCCGCGCTGTCAACAGCGTCCGTTCGCTGGGACTGGCCTATAGCTCTTCGAGATGTTCGATGCCTTGTTTCGAGACGTTCGCTTCGGTGATCGTGCTCGGCATCCAGTCGGGTTTGTTTTCGGGGGCATCCTCATGCCAGGCCCATCCCTCGTAGATGTGGACTTTGTGGGTACTCTTCTCGCGGAGGCGGAGGTCCTCGCGCTCGGCGTTCTCCTCGCTGTCGGCGGGTTCGAGCCGTCGGGCGGCCTTCAGCGCCGCCTGTCGGGGCGTGCGTCCGGAGAAGAGGCCCGTTTCACCGTCTGGCCCACGCAGTGCGAAGTTTCGCTTGTCATCCGTGTCACGTACCATGGTTTTTACCGCTCCATGCGAACGCAATACAGGCCACCTGATAAATATATCCCCGACGCGACGGCCTCCCGGCCGAGAGTGACTCCTGACGCGCGGCGGGCGGTGAACCGCTGTGAGCACTCGCTTGGTCTCTAAGTGGTGCTGCACTTCCAGACGTAGCCTACAAGCGAGTTATGAGGCGAACGTTTTCGGTCGTCCGCGAATATGTCTCGACTATGCCGATCCCCTTCGGAGCGACGTGGGGAACGCTCTGCGAGCGCTGTGAGGAGCTTTCCGAGGACGCCACGCTCATCACGCCATTAGCAAACAAGCGATTCCGCGTCACCGATGTTCGGGAACCGCGTATCATCATCGAGGATACCGACACCGGCGACTCACAGCCGCTCCAACGCGAGCAGTTCGAAGCGCTCGCCGAGAGTACGGGCGATGCGGTTGGAGGATTCGAGCTTGAGCGGCTGCCACCGAAAGCCGAACCTTACGCGGCGGTGCTCGCACTCCATCCCCGCTACGTGCTTGACCAGCAGGACGGCACGCTCACCGAACTCGCCGAGGCCGACGAGAGTGCGGTCCTCGACGAGACCCCGCACCTCTCGATGGCCGGTGACGACGACCAACCCACCGAGCGTGAGGAACCGGATGTCTCCGTGTATGCGGATATGCTGTTGCTGATCGACGCGCTCGAACGTGAAGACCCGACCGCGCCCGAAGCGATTGAGACACCCGCGCTCGTCAATCTCTACACGCTGTTGTCGGATGTCCAGCGCAACGCGAACACCCTCCGCAAGGACGTGAGTGACGTACTGCTCCAGCGGATTCAACACGACCGCGCAGTTCACGGTCAGTTCGGGTCGATCCAGCGGACAACACGCCGCAAGCGCTCGCTCAAAGACGACGAGTATGTGCTGGCCGCGCTTGAGGATGCTGGTATCGCCCGCGAGCGAGTCGTGAGCGTTGACCGCGAGAAAGTGGACGAAGCCCTCGATGTGGTTTCACTCCCCGAGTCCGCCGTGTACGAACTCGATGAAAGCGAGTATGTGCGGAAGGCCGAGGTCGATGAAGAGCGCAAAGAGACCCGATTACAGGGACTCAAAGACCGGCTGGCAGTGAGTGACGACCCCGAGGCGGACGTGCTCCGTCAGGAGGTTGAGCGCTTAGAGCAGGAGATCGAGGAGTTGACGGAGTTCTCGCCGGGGAGTGCGTTCGGTGAGCAGGCGGAAAGCGGATGACCTGATCTATCTGTATTTGCCCACGCACACACCACCATTTCCGCTGTTCTCGACATCCCGCGTATCGCGTGAAAACCACGCTACTGACGGGTAATTCTCACTTCCAGATGCAGCGTTGCTGTCCGAACCAGAAAGTTGAGTTCGCGGAAGCGAGCAGCACTGAGTATGCCTGAGTGTGAGAACTGCGGTGCGGTCGTGACCGACCAGTACGTGCGAGTGTTCGCGCCGACCGGCATGGATACCGTCCGGGTGTGCCCGCAGTGTCCTGATATGGTACGCGAGGGAGCTAACGTGCGGGAGGCGAAATCCCCGCGACAGTAGCAACGACTGGCTCCTTTGCTCGTGCCTTTCTGCTCTCTTGCTCCTACTACACATCTCAAACAGAACTGAGCCAGCACCGCGTTCAACGAAGGCACGAACTGAATCCAGATTGCTCTTGGCTATCGACTATAGTTCTTGTTCAGCGAGTTCCGCTACTTCTTCGGGATGATCCATTCCGGCGCGGATTAGGGCTGTGTGAAGCTGGCGTTTTTCGGCATCTTCGATCTCTGGGTGGTCGAGCGTGAGCCGTTTCAGAAACCGCCTGAACTCGCGGCGGGTGTCTTCCGGAAGGTAGATCGTGGTTGGCTTCCACTCAGTAGTAGCCGTATCCTCGTTTGAGGACGAATTGGCGTTCGCTGATTGTGTACTCTCTGACGATTCGTTAGTCGTGTCCTCGGATTCGTTTGATTCGGATGTTTCCGAGAAGCGCTGGCCGAGACGGTCACTGGATCGTTTGAGTCCGCTTGTGTCGTTATCCTTTGGCATTGTAGATCACTTGCACTATTGCACTATATGATGCACCACATTATTTAATGCACCGCTTGCTCCATGTCCGTTGTGAGCTGGTCGAAGATCGGAATCATATCCGACTCATCGTTGTAGGTGTAGAGCGTTTGTCCGTGGCGCATGGCATATTTGATATCTGCACGTTTTCGAACTTCGTACGGAAAGACAAGATCCTGAAGTCCATCTGTTGAGCGGAGCGTTTCAAGCGTCGAATCAGCAATGCCATCACGGGGGACCAAGTTCGGCACGATCCCAAGAATCTCGACATCAATACCGAATGCCGACTCGATTTCTTCGATTTCATCGAGCGCCATATCGAGCGCATCGAGCGAGGAGTCTTCTGCTTGAATTGGAATGAGAACTCGCTGCGTGGCGAGGATCGCATTATCTGTGAGTACTCCGAGGTTCGGCGGGCTGTCAATAACGACGAAATCGTACGCATCTTCGGGAAGGTCCGAGAGGAGAATTTCAAGCCGGCGCTCTCGATTGCGAGCGTTGTGTAATGCGTCGGTGACGCCACGCATATCGTAATTGCTTGGGATCAGATCGACACCTTCCTCAGTAGAAACGATGAGATCGTCAAGCGTGCCATCGCTTTCGTCAACGAGATGGAGAGCCAAATTATCGGCCTCTTTCCGGTAGTGATCTTCCCGAAGGCCGTAGTGAGCCATCAGATATCCTTGTGGATCGAGATCGATGGCTAGTACATCGTGGCCATGCCGAACGAGACCAGCTGCGAGATGCGCGGCAATCGTTGTTTTCCCGACCCCACCTTTCTGATTGGTAATTGCAATTCGTTGCATCGTGCAATGTCATTCATCAGAAGATGTGATAATGCTTCCGGTGTAGAGCATTAAAAAATGCTTTGAGTTATATAATGCAGAGCATTATGCGGTGTGCTGCCTCAATGAACGAGACTGGACTCTGGAAATCGACCGCGGGCTTTGAGTGAACCGACCGATGCGTAGAAGTTAGAGATGGGCAAGAACCCGTTTCACGAAGATCTCAATGATACGTTCCA